>CAMOMI010000004.1 GCA_946619755.1 uncultured Clostridia bacterium | reverse complement strand
AACAGAAGCATGGTAAGCTTCAGAGGGCAGTTTGATTCTGCCAAGCGGCACCATTATAGTATGTTTTTTAAAGCATGGTTATGCTTTTTTCTTTTTTATTTTATTATTGTTTATTTTTTGATTATTTAAGGTATAATAGAAAACTGTTATCAAATCATCCTGAAATGTTGTACCAGCGCTATTATTTTTGCTTAAAAAACCATTCCCAGCTGGAGCAAATGATATTGAAGCACCATTATTTGGAAGATTGTATTTATTTGTAAAAGGCTTTTCAAAATAAATATGAAATTTGTCTTCTTTTTTCTCTATTATTAGACGGGGTGTTATGTCTAACTCATATTCATCTTGTAGATTGAAGCAATGTTCGGATAACCAAATTAATTTATCAGGAGTTTTATGACTATAGTTATGAGGAAAACTATATGACTCATGCATTAACCATTCTAAGTTTTCATAGAAAATATTATCATCTTCTTTAGATAAGATAATTGGATTTTCTTTAGTAATTTGATATGAAAAAGTCCAAACAAAATAGCTTGGTACAAAATATAATTTAGATACTATATCGAATTGATTATTAAGAATAATTATTTCATAATTAGTTTTATCTTTAATGTACTGCATAATTACCTCCACTTTTTAATAATTATATTATATCATTTAAGATTAAAAAATACATTATTGTTTTATAGTTTTATAGATTATTTTTGGGTTGACTTTAAGAGTATTTTTTGATATATTTTATTATGATAGGGAGTGGTGATATGAATAAATGTTGTTTTAAATGTTTAATTCTTATTACTACTTTAAATAATTAGAGAGCGCAATTTTTTTGTGCTCTTTTTTTGGAGGCTTTATGAATAATGATTTATTAGAAAGTATTAAAAATTTGACAGAAAAAGAGATTAGTTTATCTGAAGTGTGTCGTTTACTTGAACTTGGAGGATATGAAGTATTAGGACTATTAAGAGAATTAAGAAAAGAAGGTATTAATATTGGGATACAGAAAAAAGATGATGATATATATTTATTTAATCATGGAGAAAGAGAATTAAATAAAGATAATAGTTATCAATTTTATACAGATGAAAGAAATGAATTTAAGTTTGTAGCTATTTCTGATACACGTCTTGGATCTAAGTATCAACAATTAACGATACTTAATGATATATATTTAAAAGCTTTTGAAATGGGCTTTAGAAATGTTATTTTATGTGGAAATATTTCTGAAGGATTGTTTCCTGTTGACAATGCTTATTCAGATACTAATTTTTTAGCAGATTCTTTAGAACAAGTTGATTATATTACTCAATATTTTCCATATATTGAGGGAATGAGAACTTATTTTATTACAGGTACTAGAGATGAAAAGCATTTAAAAAGAAACAAAATTAATATTGGAAAAAGAATTAGCGATATTAGAAAAGATATGATATATCTTGGACATACTTCTTGTAATGTTATGATTGATAAGGTAAATATGTTAGTATTTAGTCCAAAACTAGAAAAAACATATACTGTATCTTATAGACCTCAACAACAGGTAGATTCTTTTAGAAGTGAAGATAAACCCGATATTCTTTTATATGGTGGATTACTTCAAATGGAAAAAATGACTTATCGTAGTGTTAAATGTATTTCAGTTCCTAGCGTTTGTGCAACTACTAAAGAAATGAGTGATAAGAGATATTCTAATACAGTTGGAGCTTGGTATATAACGGTTACTACTGATAAATATGGTAATTTACTTAGCATTAGAGCAATTGATTCGGTTTACTATAAGACAAATAAAGATGATTATACGAAACGCAAAGTTTTAAAAATAACTAAATAATAGGGGTGATAAAATGAGTAGTATAGATATGAGTATTGAATATGTTGATAGAATATATAAATATATGAAAAATGGAGCTTCAGTTGAAGATTTTATGAAGAAATTTCATATAAATTACAAAGAGCTTAATGGACTACTTGAATTATGCAGGGTATATGGAAAAAATGTCGAAGCAGTTGTTAAAAATAATGTTTTAGTATTTGAAAAGACTTTTGCTAGAAACATTATTACTGCTAAGCCAGGAATTACAATGGATGAGTTGATACATACTGAAATTTTGGTAGTATCGGATACCCATTTTGGTAATATTCATCAACAATTGCATTTACTTAATAAGGTATATGAAGAGGCATATAATCGCGGTATTACGCTAGTACTTCATGTTGGCGATGTCGTCGATGGTAATTATTTAAATAGGCCTGAACAGCCAAGACAGCAATTCTTACATGGGTTTGATGAACAAGTTGGTTATGTTGTTGATATGTATCCATATGTTGAAGGGGTAACAACGAAATATATTCTTGGTAGTCATGATGAAACTCATTATAAAAATGGACAAGCAACCGTAAATCAATGGTTAAGTAGATGTAGACCTGATATGGAGTACTTAGGACAAGATTTTGCATCTATAAATGTTAATGGTGTCAAAATTTTTATGGATCATCCTGGTGGAGGTTCAGCCCAATCTGTTTCGTATAAGGCACAAAAAAGAATTGAAATAATTGAATCAAATTATAAACCTAAAATATTATTAATAGGCCATTACCATAAGAGTTATTCTTTTGTTTATCGTAATATTAGAGGAATTGAGGTACCTTGTTTTTGTGGCAAAACACAATTTCAACAGAAGCAAGGACTTACCAATGCCGTTGGAGCTTATTTTTTAAATATTTGGTCTGATAGTAAAGGTAATATTCAATATTTTGAACCTGAAGAAATACTATTTAAAGAAAATGACTTTTGGGATGAAGCTGGTAAAGATAGAAATAAAGTTAAACAGCTTAAAATTGTTGCTTAAAATATTAGAATGATAATTCTAATATTTTTTTTAGATAATTATTATGTTATAATTAATTGGTACAAGGAGGTAATGATGGATTTAAGTGGACTT
Source organism: uncultured Clostridia bacterium (assembly GCA_946619755.1). Lineage (GTDB taxonomy): Bacteria > Bacillota_I > Bacilli_A > RF39 > UBA660 > RUG705. The sequence goes on along the minus strand of CAMOMI010000004.1, from coordinate 39,153 downwards.
AATAAGCAGCAAGTAGAGGCTGTTAAACATATAAATGGACCAATGTTAGTATTAGCTGGTGCTGGTTCTGGAAAGACAAAAGTTTTGACTAATAGAATTGCTTATTTAATAGAACAAGGAGTTAGTAGTGATAATATATTAGCAATTACTTTTACCAATAAAGCTGCTAAAGAAATGAAAGAAAGAGAGATAAAATTAATTGGTTATGATGCTAAAAGTATTCAAATATCAACATTTCACTCATTAGGACTTAAGATTATTAAAGAAAATTATGCAAGACTTGGATATAAAAGTAATTTTGTTATTTTAGATAGTGACGATACGCTTACTGTTGTCAAAAAAATAATGAAAGATCTAAATTTGAATCCAAAATTTTATAATGCTAGGGAAATTAGAAACAAGATAAGTAGTGCAAAGAATGAATTAATGGATCCAGAAAAATATTCAAAGGTTGAATTTGATAGTAATATTATTGAGGTATATCGAAAATACAATAAAAAACTAGTTATCAACAATTCTGTTGATTTTGACGATTTGCTAACATTACCAATTAAATTATTTAAGCAATATCCAGATGTTTTAAAGTATTATCAAGAAAAGTATCAATATGTCTTAATCGATGAATATCAGGATACAAATGAGGCACAATATATTTTTAGTAAAATGTTATGTAACAATCATAAAAATATATTTGTTGTTGGAGATAATGATCAAGCAATATATGCTTTTAGAGGTGCCAATTATAAGAATATTTTAAATTTTGAAAAGGATTATCCAGATGCAAAAGTAATAATGTTAGAGGAAAATTATCGATCAACACAAAATATTTTGGATGCTGCAAATAGCGTTATTAGGCATAATAAAATGAGAAAAGATAAAAACTTATGGTGTAATAATGATATAGGTAGTAAAGTTAAATATATAAAGACAGAAAGTGATAAAGAGGAATGTGCTTATGTGTCTGAAAAAATAAAAGAACTTCACAATGATAATAATGTTAATTATGAAGATATAGCGATTCTTTATAGAACGAATGCTCAATCGAGATTAATTGAAGAAGAAATGTTAAAAAATGGTATTCCTTATAGAGTAGTTGGTAGTTTTTACTTTTATAATCGTAAGGAAATTAAAGATTTATTATGTTATTTAAGGTTAATTAATAATCATGATGATGATGTTAGTTTGCTTAGGGTAATTAATACACCAAAACGTGGTATTGGTGATAAAACAATTGAAAATTTAACAAATATTGCTACAGAAAAAGGAATGTCTTTATTTGAAGTAATTGAATCAGGTAAAGAATTAACTTTTAAAAAGATGATTTTAGATATGGAAGAAAAGTGTGAAAATCTTACACTTACAGAAATGGTCGACTTAGTTCTTAATAATAGTGGTATGAGGGCAGAATATGAAGGAGATAAATCTTTGGAATCTGAAATTAGGTTAGAAAATTTGGAAGAATTTAAGTCTATTACTAAAGGATATGAAGAGGAATATGGAGTTATTTCTTTAACAGATTTTCTAAATGAGGTAGCCATTGTTAGTGATGTATCAGAACATCAAGATAGTAACAATAAAGTTAGTTTGATGACAATTCATGCTGTAAAAGGGTTGGAGTTTGATAACGTTTTTATTGTTGGTATGGAAGAAGGAATATTTCCACATTATAATTCAATCAATGAAGGAACAATTGCAGCAATCGAAGAAGAAAGAAGACTATGCTACGTAGCAATTACCCGTGCTAAGAAGAATTTATGGATGTTAAATGCTAAAAGAAGAATGCTATTTGGTAATACACAGCTAAATATGCCAAGTAGATTTATGGATGAAATAGATAGTAAATATTTAGAGACAGAGAATAATCGTATAGGTATTATTGATAAAGTAACTAATTTTGTTAAAGAAGATAAATTTAGAAAGGAAGACATTGATTATCAAATTGGCGATCATGTTAAACATGATGAATTTGGTGAAGGTGTTGTTGTATCGGTAGATGGTTCACTTATTACGATTGCTTTCCCACATCCATATGGTATTAAGAAAATGATGGCTAAACATAAAAGCATTACAAAAGTATAAAACACTAATAGTTATACTATTAGTGTTTTTTTAAAAATAATTATGAAATCCATAAGATCGTTTTTTCTTTTTTGCTTTAGAATCATTAAAGACCAAATCATAGCCTGTTGTTTCTTTGAGTTTTTCTTTTAAGATACTAATTATTTCAGCTATTTCATCTTCATGTAGGTATGATGACGTTTTAGACTTGCCATATCTAGTTTTGAATAATAATGGTAAATCATAGATGCATCCAATAGTTTTCCCATCTTCTTCAAAGAAAAGATGCTTAATCGTTGTATATATTTGAACTTTAGCGCACTCGCGATATACATTAATTTTATCATCATTTCCTAGTTCAACTTTATCAGGTCCAACAACAATGCCTCTTTCACTACCAAAGAAGTGAACGTGGTAAATATCATTAATTAGTTTAAATAATTCTTCATAATTGTGTAAAATGCCTGAATGCTTGTAATCTTTAAAGCTAATTGCCTCGAGTGATTGGTGAATATACAAATTTGTTGTGTAATTCAGACTAGCTGGTAAAGTTATCGTTCTTATTCCTGGAAGATTAATAGCTCCATTCCATAATTCTTTAAGGCCATCATTTAGAACTATGCCTTTTATTTTAGTATCTAGAAAAATATTGCTACGTATTACTTTTAATGTAGATGGCATAATTACAATACGATTAGTGGCTTCATAATTAATGACATTATAAGCGAAGGTCTTTCTAAAATAATCTGTGTTGATAGCAGTTCCAATGGTAGTAATGCCTTCTGGAAAATAATATTCATCATCGACTGGTGTATGTTTTTCTAAAAGTTTATATAGATAAAATAGTTCATCATCATGCATTCTAGGAAAATACTGATAATAATCATGAGCAATGCGCATTTTATATATCGTTTTAAGTGGTACTTCATCACAAAAATCAATGGCTGGTGATAATACAGACTTATTAAGAAGTGTTTTTATTGTATATTTTTCATAAAAACATCTTAAACCGTCTTCGGTATCTAAAGATAATAAGATTGCTAATTTATATCTATCAAAAAGAATGTCCAATGGATTAAACTTATTTTCATCATCTCTTAGAACAATTTTTATTAATCTAATAGCTTCTTTAGTATCTTGTTTAAATATTTTTTCAATATTATGATTCTTTCCCATTACAACACTATTTATTTTATTCATGATTATCTTTTTATAAAAATCATATTCATTTTTATATTCTTTTTCTTGATGATTAAAAGCTGTATTAAATGGTACTTTTTTAAGTGATAATAAATTACATGTTAAGGTATCAAACTTAACTTTATAAAACTCATACCAAATATCCTCAGTTACTATATTTCTACCATATGTATCAAAGATTGTTAGTTTATCACCGATGATTCTTAATTTACTTAGAATAGTTTGTTTGTTTGTTTCATCTTTTGATATTTGACTTAAGTTAGCTAATTCATATTTAATAGTAATGACTTCTTCTTTATGCATATAGCAAAAAATTTCTAATTCTTTCTCTAACAATGCAATTTTAGTATATAAATCTAATTTTGATGAAGTAATACTTTCTTGTCTATCTCTTGGTATGTATATTAATGATATATCAAATATTTTTTTATATAAGTATACTAATAATTTTTGATTAAATGTCTCATTTACTCTGTAATATTTTTCAATGTTAATATTTTGTTTTTTTATCTCTTGATTAATAGCATTTTTTTGCTTTAGGATAGTTATTATAATTAAAGTCAATTGATTTATTTTTTGATTTAGGACAAATTGATTAGTCTTTTTTATTTTTCTATTATTTTGAAGTTCTTTTAAGGCTATCAACATCTCGATACTCTTAATTTCAATATTAAGCATATCTTCTAAATATAGCATTAATTTTTTTATATATATTTTATATTTAGTAAGTTCTATGTTACTTATATATGTCATAGTATCTTCTTCTAATAATGATTCTTCAGATATTTGTTCATCAAATGATTGATTATCATCTATGTTCATTATTAGATTTAGTACTAGGTCAACATTCATTAACATTTCTTTTTCTAAATTATCAAATGATAGTTCTTTTGAACTTAAAAGATTTTTGCCTGTAAGTAAATTAAAATATATTTCTTTGTAAATATCTATTTGTTTTAATTTATCATTATCACCTTTGAAATAAGCTCTACCAGGAATACTTATAAGATCACCAATATTAATAATGTTTACTTGCTGTTCTTTAAAAAATAATTTTTTAAATAGATCAAACATTGATATTATTCACCTCATTTCTTAGATATAAAGTATTTAATATGATAGCAAAAAGTGAATGAATAGTCAAATACCATAACCAAATATTTACCTTAAGAATACAATATGTTAGGTGATATTATGGATTATCTCGTGTTAGTTAATAGAGATAACTTGCTTAGCAAGACTTATATACCAAATAATTTAGTTAATTCATTAAGTATATATAGAGATAATATTATGATAGATAATAAAGTTAAAAGAATGTTTAGTTTAATGAAACTAGATGCTTTAAAGCATGGTTATGAAATAGATATTATGAGCGGATATAGATCATATAAATATCAAGATAATATTTATAATAGACTAATTAGAGACAAAGGATTTAATTATGCTTTTAGACATATAGCGCCACCTGGTGCATCTGAACATCAGACAGGATTAGCAGTGGATGTATGTGTTTATCGGAATAATAAATGCTATATAGAGTACGAAATATGCAACTTTGACGAAATAGTTTGGTTACATAAAAATGCGCATAAATATGGTTTTATTCTTCGCTATCCAGAAGGTATGGAAGAGGTAACTGGATATAATTATGAACCATGGCATTTTAGATATGTTGGTAATATAGCCAGTTATCTTTACTTTAATAAGTTAACTCTAGAAGAATATATAAACTTGTCAAAAAAATAAAATAATGTTATTATATATCTAGGTGGTAATTATGAAAAGAGCGAAGAAAAGAATACTTATTTTAGTGGTTATATGCCTAGTGGTATTAGTTGGGGCGGTTATAGCAGACAAAATGCTTGACAAAAGTTATTTAAAAGAAATTAAATACAATGAAGTAAAAGAAAAGATAGACAATAAAGATAGTTTTATATTATTACTTAGTCAAACAACTTGTTCACATTGTATGGATTTTAAACCTAAATTAAAAAGTGTTGCCAATAAATATGAAGTTACTGTATATTACTTAGAAACTGATTTACTTAGTGATGATGAGGCAACTGAACTTAAGACTTATTTCAATTTTAAAGGTACACCAACGACAGTTTTTGTAATTAATGGTGAAGAAAAAACAGCCGCTACAAGAATTGATGGTGATGTATCGGAAGAAAAAATACTTACTAAATTTAAAAGTAATGGTTTTATTGATGAATAACCATTACTTTTTTATTTTACATTTTGTTTTGCCCATATCTCATCAAGGGCTTTTTTTATTTCGGGAATATCTTCATAATTATCTATTGCTTCAAGAGTATATCCTTCATTATTTTGAACTACTTTTGATACATATAAATTAAACTTATTTTCATTATCCATTGTATAATCAGTATAGATTACTATTGGATTATTATCATTTTCTATCAATGCTAATGTATCACAAATCATTTCGTTTCCATTGGCATCTTTTATTGTAAATGAATAACTTTCATTAATTAAACTTTTATCAATCATTTATATCCTCCTTATTCCATTTCGTGTGGCATTTAGTATATTGGCCACCTCTCTTCCAATTAGTTCACCCATTCTTGTTATTTGTTGACCATTATAGTAACCATCTGGATTTAGCAATTTTGAAAACATAAAGGCTGGTATTTGAAGCGGTTGTACAATAATTCTGCCAACTGCTGGGGCAACGGCAGAACCCAAATTTAAAGCGGCTATAATCGGAGCTTTAGCAATTGATATACCCATTGAAGCCACATTTCCAGCCGCCATTAGCGAGTTTCTTACCGCCTCACCGGCTGTTTTTGACGATCTGATGTTTCTAATATTGGTTGATAATTTTTGGAATTTTAAACCAAGTTCTTGTGGAATTTGGCTAAACATCGAGTTGTTTGCTCTTTTTGTTTCGGCTAAGCGATTATTTATTTGCTGTTTATGTTCGTTTGTTACAATATCAATCTGAGCCTTAATGGCATCTCTCCTTGTGGATGATGGCTCTAAACTATATTCATCATATAGTGCCCTTAATAATCTACCACGAGTAGCAGTTATCAACGATCTATTATTAGTTGGGTCTTGCAAGTACTGGTTTAATTCAGCTTCAAGATTTTGTCTTCTGATAATAGCATCACTCAAATTCATTTTAAATTCCCCCTCGTATAATGATATATGATAAAGCAACTAGAAAAATAATAAATACTATAAATAGAAAATATTGCATAGCAACATAACCATTGTTTTTAGACTTTGTTAGTTTTAATGCATCTTTAAATGTTTCTTCTTCTCTTTCAATATGTTTTGAATAATCATTTAATACTGAAATGTATACTGTTTTATCATCTAATTGCATTCCACTTTCATCAATCGATTCTTTATGATTTTGATAATAATCAATACTGTCACGCAACTTTTTTAAATCCGATATTTGTTCTTTTCTATTCATTTTTATCATCTCTACTTTTTTTCATTGTATCATTTTGTTTATGCAAACGCAAGTAATTAATATAAAAAATAATGATTGTTTACACAATCATTATCAATTATCAATCATATGAATATTATCTAGCATAATACCAGTGCCTTCAGCCACACATGTAAGTGGACTTTCGGCAGTAAAAACCGGTACTTTTAATTCTTTAGCAAGCAGACTATTAAAGCCATCGATTAATGATCCACCACCAGTTAATACAATGCCCTTGTCAATAATATCAGCAGATAGTTCAGGTGGTGTTTGTTCTAAAATGCCTTTTACAGCATGAATGATTGTATAAACACTTTCCCTTAACGCTTCTTCAACTTCATCACTTGTTAATTTTATGGTATGAGGCAATCCAGTTACTAAATCTCTACCTCTTACCTCCATTTTTTCATTTCTATTTCCTGGCAACACCGTACCAATTGTTATTTTTATTTCTTCGGCGGTACGTTCACCAACTAATAATTTGTATTTATCTTTAATGTATTTAATAATATCATTGTCAAAGGCATTACCGGCTACCCTAATTGATGCGCTTTCAACGATGCCACCTAATGATAAGATAGCAATGTCAGTTGTACCACCACCAATATCGATAATCATGTTACCGGATGGTTTAGATATATCCATGCCAGCACCTATGGCGGCGACTTTTGGTTCTATTTCTAGGAATACTTTTTTTGCACCGGTTCTTTCGGCAGCTTCTTTAATAGCATTCTTTTCAACTTGTGTTATGTTAGAAGGACAGCAAATTAGAATTCTTGGCCTTTGAAAAAAACTTTTACCATTTACTTTTTTGATAAAATAATTTAGCATTACTTCGGTGGTTTCAAAGTCGGCTATTACGCCATCTTTCATTGGTTTAATAGCCATTACTTTGCCAGGAGTACGTCCTAACATTTCTCTTGCCTCTGTACCAACAGCTAATGGTCTTTTGGTATCTGAGTCAATTGCAACGACACTTGGTTCATTTAAAACAATGCCTTGCCCTTTTATATATATAAGTACATTAGCGGTACCTAAATCAATGCCAATATCTCTCCCAAACATATTATCACCTTCTGTTATTATTTTATCATATATTACCATATTTTTACAATGCAACTTCACGTTTTCGTAAAAATAATTGTCTTGTTGATTCGCCGCCTTTTATATGTCTTGTTTCTATATGATCATTCATTATTTTTTTTATTTTTTGGTATTTGTTTTTATTGATTAAGATTAATCTTTCTTGCATATCTTTATGAACAGTACTTTTACTTACTTTAAATATTTTTGCTGTATTTCTAATGGTATCTTTACTTTTAATAATATAATCGGCAATTTCATTTACTCTTTTGATTATTTTTTTACTCACTATAATTACCCCTTTGATTAATTATATTATTATCAAAAAAGGCATATACCTATAATTCACCTTCGGTTTTGTTATAGCTTTCTTCAGGATTTATATTTTTTCCTTGATATGATAATTCAAAATGAAGATTAGAATCATTACTATATAAACTACATGTACCACTTTTGCCAATAATTTGACCACGCGATACGGTATCATCTTTATTTACAGATACTTCGCCAAGAGATTGATAAGTACTAACTAGATCATTGTTATGTCTTATCTTTATTGTTTTACCTAGTATTTCATTGTCACTTACTTCAATAATTGTACCATCCAAAATAGATATAACGTCAAATTGTTCATTTAATGTATAATCGACACCTGAATTTTGCATATAAGTATCTTTATATATAATAATAGACTTTTCTTGATCGCTAGTTTCGCCATTATAGTTATAAAAAGTTTTACTTATACTTACAGTTTCATTTAAAAATGGCTTTAAAATTGTGTTTTCTGGCGCAATTACTGGAATATATTCATTGTCAGTAACTATTTCTTTATCAACATATTCCATATTATCAATACTTTCAAATCGATTATTGTTGAATAGACGCTCTACAAGATACATACTTGTACCAAAGATACATAATGCAAGAACATAGATGCCCGGAACTGCTAATAATTTTAATTTTCTTTTAATCATTTCACTCACCTACTTAAAGTTTTAACAAAATATTTTTTTTTATACATTTTTATTTTAATTTTGTTAAACTAACATTACTGTAGTAGTGTTTTAGAATTTCGTCATATGTATATCCTTCTTTTGCCATTCCTAGAGCACCATATTGACTCATCCCTACTCCATGACCATATCCAATTGTTGTAATAGTTACGGTTTCACCATTTAATTCAATTGAAAAATCTGTTGATTTAAGAGACAACTTATTATATATATCTGTACCTTTAAAAGTAATATTGTTTATTTTTAAAAGAAGTATACGATTTGTGTTACTTCTTTTTTGTATTTCAATATTAAGATTTTTACTATATGGTATAGCTAGTTTTTTATAAAACTCTGTTAAGTTTATTTCTTTTTTAGTTAGGTAAGCAGATGAAACTTTTTCATCCCAAGGGCTTTCAACGCTTTTTAAATATGCACATTCAAAATTAAAAATATTACTACTATCTTCGGTATAACCATTGCTAGTTGAAAAAAACATGGCATCGACGATTTTACCATCATATTCTAAATATTCATCAATTGTGCTATTGACGGCTTTTCTTAGTTTATTTATATTTTTAATATAATTACTATCCCAAGCTTTTTTTAAATATGATTCATCTAAATATACTTGATTCATAATACTATCGACGACATCATAATCTTTATCTTTATTATATTCCATCCTTTTTAGGGCATAACTACGTGAAGCAACTGCTTGGGCTTTTAAAGCTTCCATATCGAAACTAATAGGCATTTCGCCTGCCAGAACACCAACAATATATTCTTCAAGGGGAATTTTTTGAATCTCCTCACTGGGCATTCTTTTTACTCTAATATATCTTGTATTTATATAGTTTAATTCTATTTCCTTATAGTTATTATTATAAAAATGGACAATAAAAAAAGGAATAAAAATTAATAGTAAGATAAAGGCAATTATTTTTTTCATAAAACCTTCTTTCATAATACTACTTAATTTTTACTTCTTATGGTTTTAAACTTGTTAAGAAACTAATAATAAAGTTTGATGCTAGATAAGTTAGACTAAATACTAAAATAATATAAAATACTCTAGCTTGATAAATATGGTTTTTTTTTAAAATATTATTGATATTAATGCCTTCGATTGACCATATTACTAGCGCTAAAACAATTATATAAATGAGAAAATTATACATTTTCTTCAATTTCCTTTATTTTATCATTTCTTCTTTTATATCTATCTATATTAGTAAATGGGGTTTCAATGAAAGTAGTTATTACTTCTTTCATTAGTTCAGAATCCATTTCTTCAGATATAGCTATAACATTAGCATTATTGTGAGCCTTAGATAAAGCGGCTTCACTTGTTGTTGATACCTTAGCGCAATAAATGCCCTTCATTTTGTTTAATGCAATACTCATACCAATTCCAGTACCACAAATGGCAATACCTAATTCAACTTCATTTTGTAATACCGCTTTTCCTAATTTTTGAGCATAATCAGGAAAATCAACTGGTTCTTCAGAGTCTGTTCCGTAATCAATTATAGTATATCCTAATAAAGATAAATAATCTGTCAAAAAATGTTTTGCTTTTACACCACGATGATCATTTGTAATTCCAATTGTCATCAAAATCATTCCTTTCTATAATTATCTAATTTAATAATAAATTAACAATTATTTAAAGTCAATATTTATAATTTTTTTGACATATTTTTGACAGAATGATAATTATTTTCTAATTAGTTTCTTTTCGCTACCAAACATGCCATAATTATTATATCTGCTTATAGCATTTACCTTAGATAATCTAACGTTATCAATATATGTATTTATGCCATTATCAGCAATGTACAGCATATATGATGCGGCATCTTCATAACTGATAGGATGTTTTTCTTTATAACTTAGTTTTGAAGTAATTGTATGTTCTTTATCTAAAACAATTTTTTCTTTAGTTATTAAGTCTATTGTGTCATCAAAAAATTGAATTGTTAGTAATGGATTATTACCAACACTAATTGTAGTTGGTTTTAATAAACTATATTCAGCATATTTATAGCCATGAAAAACCATTTTGGAACGTTTTTCTATTTCATCTATATAAGCTTTATATCTTGCTATTTCTTCTTCTCCTAAGCATGCTAAAAGTTTTTTAGTAATGACTGGACTAGCTAAACCTTTCTCACGATAACTTAATCCATTAATATCTTTAGGATTAGGAGCATATTTTATTTCTTTACCGGTTATTAAGTCATACATTTTATTATTTTTCATTACACCGATAACTGGAAAACTACCGATTAAAGTATAACCGTTCTCTTCAGTTGTTATTGATTCATCCAAATCTAAAAGTATTTCTCTCTTTTTGCTTAAATCTTTGACTTCTTTTTTGATGACTGATGGTATCATAGTACAGCTATTTGCAGATATATAATACATATTTATATCATAGCTATTGTTTAGTAATAATACATAATATTTATCCATAGTTTCCTCCTTTTTTGAATTATATTATATACCTTTTTAAAAAAATGTCAAAAAAAAAGACTATTTATAGTCTTATTTTGATTCACTATTAAATCCATATTTTTTATTAAATTTATCTACTTGTCCTTTTCTAGTTGTTGTATTTTGAGTTCCTGTATAGAAAGGATGACATGCAGAACATACTTCAACTGAGATTTCGCTCTTTGTAGATTTAGTTTTGAATGTATTTCCACAAGCACATGTAACAGTAGCTTCAACATAATTTGGATGAATATTCTTCTTCATATTATTTCTCCTTTCGCCATGACTAATACAAGTCATAGTAATAAATTCGTTTTATATTATATCAACTTTTTTTTGATTTTTCAACTATAAACTTAAAAATTTGATAATATCCATTATTATTTAGTGAAAAATTAGTATTATTTATTAGATAATTTGTTTTATTATGAAATAAATTATTTAAATCTATAAAAGTATAATTATATTTACTAGTTATCTTTTTTAATTTGTAGTTAGTATAGACAAAAATATCATTATATTTATCATAGATATTATAGTAGCCCAATACATATACCTTTTTGTAATCATATTTTGATATTTCTTCTAAAATTTCACTATAAATATTTATTATATTATTCATATAGGTATATATATCTTTAGAGTTTTCATTTAATTTATAATAGATATCATTCATACCAATAGAAATAATTAAAATATCCGCTTGTTTTAATTTAAGATGAATTGATATAGATTTATTATTAATTGTTATTTCTTCATTATATTTAATAGTGTCTAATAGATCTTTAATATGATAATCTTGATTAATAAAACTAGTGTCAGTTTGGTTATTTTTTATAATATAGGGATTACTTGCTATATTATCACCTATCATTGTTATATTTGGATTATCATCTTCGGTAATATTATAGATATAATAACAAAATAAACAAATAAAAAAAAGAAATAATATAGGAATTATTTTTTTCATAGTATCACTACTTAATAATATTATATTATTTCTATTTTAGCACCAACATTGGTTAATTTTTCAACTATTTTATCATATCCTCTTAAGATATAAGAAATATTGTCTATATTAGTTACACCAGAAGCAATTAAAGCCGCTACCAGCAATGATGCTCCACCTCTTAAGTCAGTAGCTGAAACATCAGTGCCAACTAGGTCTACTTTACCCTTAATACTGGCTTTACGGTTATCTTTTCTAACCTTGGCCTTAGCACCCATTTTTCTTAATTCTTTAATATTTTGAAATCTATTCTCATAGATTGTTTCTTCAACGGAACTTTTACCATTACACTGTGTTAAAAAAGTTACCATTACTTGTTGTAAATCAGTTGGAAATCCAGGATATACCAAAGTTTTTATGTCAGTAGCGGTATATTCTTTTGGTTCTTTTATAACAATATTATCTAGACCTATCTCCATATCGACACCGGCTTCAGTTAATTTAGCAATTAGGGCTTCAAGATGATTAGGTATCATATTATCAATTTTTAAATTATGGCCTAATAATGATCCAATAATTAGGTATGTTCCAGCTTCAATACGATCAGGGATTACTTCGTGAAAACAACTGTGTAAGTATTTAACTCCCGTTATTGTAATAGTACTGGTTCCAGCACCTTTTATTTTAGCTCCCATGTTGTTTAAAAAAGTAGCAATATTTACAATTTCTGGTTCTTGAGCAGCATTATCAATAATTGTCTTTCCTTTAGCCTTAACAGCAGCTAACATTATATTAATAGTAGCACCAACACTTGGAAAATCTAGATAAATATTATTACCTTTTAGTTTATCTGCTTCAATAATAAAATGATTATCTTCTTCAGTTATTTTTGCACCGAGTAGTTCAAAGCCTTTTAAATGTAGATTAATTGGTCTAGCACCAATGGCACATCCACCAGGAAAATACATATCTACTTTATTAAATTTACCTAATAGAGCCCCCATAAAATAATAAGAGGCACGTAATTTTTTTGATAAATCTTCGGTGATTTCTTTATTAATAATATCACTTGAGTTAATAACTACTTTTCCAGTTTCACGTTCTATTTTAGCATTTAAATGAATTAATATTTTTTCAAGGTCATCGACATCAGTTATATCAGGAACATTGCTAATAGTAACTGTTTCATCGCATAAAATAGCAGCTGGTATTAGGGCAACAACACTATTTTTAGCACCACTAATGGTAATAGTTCCGGATAGTTTATGTCCACCTTCTATTTTGATTTTAGGCATAGATACCTCCTTCATTATTTTATGAAATAAATCTCTTTTGGTTCAAATATATAATACCATATAATTGTCTAAATTGCAAAAGTTAAAGAAATGTTTACGTTTTATAAAATAAAACTGAGTTATATTTCAATTAACTCAGTTTCTTTATTTTGTTTAGCAATAATGATATTGTTAAAATCAATTTCTTCTTTAACAAGTCTTTCTTTTAAGGTATCTAAAGCTAAATCAGGTTTATTATTTTCTTCCGATAAATGGGCTAAGATAATTTTATTAGTATTGTTACCAATGAATTTTGCTAAATATTTAGCTGAATCATAATTTGATAAGTGGCCTTTATCTGAAAGAATTCTTTTTCTTAATTCAAATGGGTAACTTCCATTATTTAGCATTTCGATATCATGATTGCTTTCCATTATATAAATATTTCGGTTAGATAAAATATCATAATATTTTTTATTAATATATCCGGTATCAGTTATATATACGACTGATTTTCCTTCATTATTTACAATGTAACCAACTGAGTCTTCTGTATCATGAGATGTTTTGATTACTTCGATGGTCATATCTTTTATTTTAAAATGATCATCTTCAATAAAGGTATAATTTGTGACAAAATCTAAGTATGGGTACATTTTTTCAGTCATATATACCTGTGGGTTAATGCTTTTTAATAATATTTGTAAGCCTTTTACGTGGTCTGAATGAACGTGGGTTATTAATATAGCATCAATGGAATCAGGATCAATATGTAGTTCTTTTAGTTTATTGATAATGTATTTACTACTATTGCCAGCATCTATTAGAATTCTAGCATTTTTAGTCTCAATATAGGTAGTATTTCCTTTACTACCACTTGATAAGACGCACACTTTCATTAGTATAGACTAAATGGATTTCTAGTACTGCCACCTTGATATGGCATGCCTATCCATACTCCAAAGTCTAGGTGTGTTCCAGCATATGAATTTGATCCATATGATGGGGTTGGAACTACATAACCTGTATTACCCATAGCAGCTATTCTTTGTCCACGTGATACTACTTGGCCTGGTTTTACGTATGCTTGTGCTAAATGCATATACTGAGTATAGTAACCACCAATATTATGATTAATTATAACATAATTACCACGGCCACCATTACATGATGTATCACCTCTGATACAATTATTGCCAACAGCGGCAACGGTTCCATTGTTAGCAGCATAAACAGCTGAACCCCAACCTACATAAATATCAATAGCTGCATGGAATGATCCCCAACGATACTCATAACCAGTTGTTATAGTGTATGGGGTACTTGTTGGCCATGCCCAGTAAGATAAATCGGCTACATTTGGAACATAACGTTCTCCTTTAACCAATATTTTACTTACAGGTGGTTTAATTTCAACACTATTAACTAGCGCAACATCGGCTACTTGACCGTTTATGTACTGATATTTTCTTGTTACTTTATCTAAACCATTTTCCCCTTCTCTTTCGGTATATGAATAGCCAATTACTAATTCACTATCATATTTTATTTCAGTCGAATACTTTGCTACTTCTTCAGCAACAGCGTGCTTTTCGACAACAACACTAATTATCGGATTAATTAATCCTACATTTACTTGTTGAGAAGCATATAGCAAGTTATTAGCGCTTGTAAATTCCGGATTGGCTATTAAGAATTCTTTTGTATTTAACTTATTGGCATTAGCAATTGTTTCAATGGTGTCGCCTTCTTTAACAGTATAAGTATTCTGCTCTTTGGTTGTACCATAAAGTAAAT
Organism: uncultured Clostridia bacterium; assembly: GCA_946619755.1. GTDB lineage: Bacteria > Bacillota_I > Bacilli_A > RF39 > UBA660 > RUG705. The sequence continues at coordinate 23,832 of CAMOMI010000004.1, read as the reverse complement.
ACTTTGTTAGAAGTGCTTTGTCAGTAAAAATCTCTTCATCCACACCAATATAGCTCTCTTTGTAGGTAATATTTTCTTTTAAATAAATACTTTCTATAATTGAACCAGTATCTACTATCGGACTTTGCGTACCTTCCATAAATGAATTATATTCTTTCTCATCAATAAAGGCCTTTACAATGTCAATAATTGCCTCATCAAAGATATCTTTACTGGTAACATTAATTGTTATAATTTTCTTTTTAGTTTCTTTTTCTTCATCCTTTTTAGTATCAAGATTTAATCTACCAGTTTCTATTTCTTTATTATCTTCATTAGATATATCTTTTTCAATATTAATAACTGTTCCTTTTATTGTAAAGTTTTGTTCTTTAACTAGAAGATTATAAATCTTTTCATTAGAGTCAAAAGAATTGTTGTAGGTAGTAACTTTTTTTATTTCAACTCCTTTAGGAGTATAAATTTTACTAACATTATATTTGTTTTTTAAATTTTCTTCTTGTTTATTAATATAATTTTCAAATTCTTCTTTAGATTTAACAACGCCTATTTTTTCACCTTCAAGATATACGTTATATACTACTTGTGGATTTTTATTAATTGTTAATTTAAAGCCAACAAGAAAGATACTTAATATAGCTAAAATAACAACCAAAATAGTCTTTACTGACCATTTAGTTTTCATTTGTCCCACCATCCTTTTTTAGAGATAAGAATGTTGATGTTTTTTTCTTAAATAACATATCAATTGTAGCTGTTGGTCCCTGGCGATGTTTTAGAATAATCAACTGAATTGGGGTTGGAATTGAATCGTCAGTAACAGGTACATCAGTTTCAGGAGCATGTAAAGCGGCAACTATATCGGCGTCTTGTTCAATTGCTCCAGACTCACGTAAGTCGCTTAATACAGGGCGCTTATCTTCTCTTTTTTCAACATTTCTTGAAAGTTGTGACAAAGCAATTACTGGAACATTTAGTTCAAGTGCCATAGTCTTGAGTTTTCTTGATATTTCAGAAATTTCTTGTTGTCTAGCGCCAGCATATTTGCTTGAAGCATCAACTAATTGTAAGTAATCGATAACAACTAATCCTAAACCTTCTCCTTGAGTGGCAAGTCGTCGGCACTTTGCTTGAATTTCACTAGCACTAGTAGATGATCCATCATGGAAATAGATATTTGTATCCGACAATTGACTGACAGCTTCATTAATTCTTCGATAATCTTCGTTTTCTAAACGTCCTGTTTGAAGTTTTTTACTGTCTACTTGACCTAATGAACTAATCATTCTCATAACTAATTGTTCAGCTGGCATTTCAAGGGAAAAGATAGCAATATTTTTCTTGGTTGCTTTGGCTGCAGATACCGCTATATTAAGGGCAAAAGCAGTTTTACCTACAGCTGGACGAGCGGCAATTATTATTAATTGGGTAGGATGCAATCCTTCTGTAACACTATCTAAATCTCTCAAACCAGTGGTAAGTCCAGTAATACGTCCTTTGTTTTTAACAAGCATTTCAATATCATCCTGTGTTTTAGTTAGAACGTCACCTATCTTTCGGAATTCAGTTGTTCTTCTCGTTTTACCAACGTTTAATATTTCTCTTTCGGCAAATTCAACTGCTTCACTAACATCAATTGACTCATCATAAGCATTCTTTTCAATTGTTGTTGCCGTTTCTATTAGTTTTCTTAGAGTATAATTATTAATAACAGTATTAATGTAATATTCAATATTAGCCCCGGTAGCCACACTATTAATTACTTCTGATAGATACTCAACACCGCCCACTTGGTTTAATAGTTTTCTATCAACAAGTTCTGTTGTAACTGTATTAACATCAACAGGATTGTGGAAACTATATAAGTCTTTAATAACTTCAAATATTTTGGCATTACTTTCTAAATAAAAGAACTCTTTTTCTACTTCTTCGCAACCTTTTTGAAGCGATGAAATTGACCAAAACATAGATCCAATTAAAGCTTTTTCTGCATCGATATTATGGGGCAATCCTTTGTTCATTTTATCACCTGCTTTATGTCATAATACGCTTAACTTCTTGTAATTAATTATACAAGAACATAGAATAAATTTCAATAATAAGGAAGAAAAAAAGAAACATTTTGTTTCTTTTTAGATTATTGCTCTTTTAAGATAATTTTTAAGTTAGCCTCAACTTTTTTATGTAGGATAATTTTTATATTATGAACGCCTAAACTATTAATTGGATTATCAATAATAATTTTCTTTTTATCGATATTATAGTTTGATTCTTTTAATTTCTCTTCAATCTGTTTTGTAGATATATTACCAAATACTTTACCTTCTTTACCTGTTTTAACTTTGAATATAATTGTTTCTTTTTCTAGTTTATTTTTGATATTGGTAGCTTCTTTAACATCAGCGGCTTCTTTTAATTCTCTGTTTTTAATATCTTCATTTAAGCGATTATTGCTTTCTTTGGTATACTTAACAGCATAACCATTTTTAATTAAGAAATTTGTTGCATAGCCATCTGATACTTCTTTAATTTCATCTACTTTTCCTTGTTTTTTTAAATCTTTAATAAATATTACTTTCATATTATTCCTACCCTTTCTTTTATCAAAAAAATAGATAAAAAGATATCTATTTTGTTGTATATGGTATAAAGCCCATGAATCTTGCTAATTTTACTTGTTCTGCTACATGTCTTTGATGACGAGCGCAAGTACCAGTAAATCTTCTTGGTAGTATTTTACCACTATCATTTATATATTTTGTAATAACATTTATATCTTTATAATCAACTGGTTTTCCCATGCACATATAACATACTTTTTTTCTTTTTTTACGAAATTCTGCCATGTTCATTCCTCCTTTTTTAGAAAGGTAAATCATTATCACTTATTTCTACTTTTTCGCCAAAGCTTGCAAATGGATCATCATCTACAGAAGTTGTAACAGGTTCCTCATTAGGAGTTTCAAAATCAAATGGATTTTCATTGGAACTTGTGCTTTTCTGATTATTATCTGAAGCTGATCCTAAAAATTCAACATTATTGGCAACTACTTCAGTGACATATGTTTTCTTACCTTCAGCATTATCGTAGCTTCTTGTTTGAATTCTTCCTTCAACAGCTACTTGTCTTCCTTTAGCTAGATATCTAGATACGTTTTCAGCTTGTTTATCCCAAACAACTACATTTATAAAATCGGTTTCTGGGTCTCTGCCAGCACCAGTTCTACGACTTACAGCAACATTAATTTGGCATACTGCCATACCACTTGTTGTGTGTCTTAATTCTGGATCTCTAGATAATCTACCAATTAAAAATACTCTATTCATTTTTCCTCCTACTTTTCGATATTTAATATTAAATGTCTAACAATATTTTCATCGATTGATGCGATACGGTCAAATTCTTTAACAGCAGCATCAGTATTTGAATCAATGTTATATAAATAGTAGAAGCCAGATTTGAATCCTTTTATTTCATATGCGAATTCTTTACTGCCTAATTCTTTGGATAAAGTAATTACTGCTTTATTATCTGTTAATGTTTTTTCTAATCTTTTAACAGTTTCTTTAACAGCCTTTTCTTCTAAATCAGGTTTTACTATGAACATAATTTCATATTTTCTCATACATACACCTCCTTATGGTCTAATGGCCTTATTCAGGCAAGGAGCTTTCGCTCAGCAAGTATTATAGCAAAGATTCTTTTTAAAGTAAAGATTTTTTTGTTTTATTCATAATATTTGTCAATATTTTGTGGTACTCCGTCATTCATCACAGTACTTATTATTTTATTTTCTTGTTCTTTAGTAACTGGTTTACCTGTTATATCTGATAATGTGCTAATTACTTCTTTTAATGTTTGTTCATCTTTCATATTACCATTTTGTAATTTTTTAGCAAGGTTTAAAATTGTGTCTTTATCAACATGTGTCTTATTCTCTATTTTTTTAAAAAAGTTATCTGAAAATCCCATAATTCCCCCTTCATATTATTATATGTAAAAAAAGAAAAAAGCTAGCGGATGCTAGCTATATTTTCTTTTTAATTTTTTTATTAATCTTTTTGTCTTTTTTAAATCGCCATTATATGCAGCTAATAATTCATTTCTTACTTTAAGTGCAAAGCCATATTCTTTATCATTTGAGGCTGCCAATTCATCAAGATAATTGGCATATTTTTCTAATTTTTCAGATGGATGTTCTAAAATATATATTTTTTCAAAAAGCATTGGCAAAGTTTCGATAGTAATATCTTTTCGAAACTTTTTACCTAGTTTAAAATAGTTTTCTATACCGTGAGTTATTTCATGAATATTAATTAACATTGTTTCTTCATCATAAACATATGGAATATTAATAATTAATCTTTTTAAAATACCATTCTTATCTTGAATGTAAATGCAACCAATCAAGCATCTTTCTTCTGGAAATTGATAGTCAATCATGTTACTATTTGCTTGTAAGTAATCAAAAACATTTATATCATACATGTTGTGCTTTTTGAAAAATTCGATTACCTCTTTGTTATATTTCATTATGTTTCTGTCCTATTCTTAAATTCAATTATTATTGGAGTGCCTTCAAAATCAAAGGATTCTCTAATTTTATTTTCAAGATATCTTTCATATGAGAAATGTACTAGTCCTTTACTATTGACATTAAAGACAAAACGTGGTGGCATCGTGCCATTTTGAGAGACAAAATATATTTTTAATCGTTTCCCTTTGTATGATGGTGGCTGATTTAATATAACTGCATCTCTTATTACATTATTTAAGATACTTGTTTTTATCTCTTTTTTAGAATTATCATATACTTTTTTTATTTCGGGCATTAGTGTATGAATTCTTTTTTTAGTTTTTGCTGATAAAAAGACGATGGGAACATACGATAAGAATTGAAATTCATTTCGCATTAATTTTGTGTATTCGGCAATTGTCATATCTTTCATCGTATCCCATTTGTTTACTACCAAAACAATTGGTTTACCAGCTTCAAGGGCATAGGATGCAATATGTTTATCATGTTCAATAATACCTTCTTCAGCATTGATAACTACAACACAGACATTACTTCTTTCAATGGCTTTCATGGCCCTAATTACGCTATATTTTTCAATATTTTCATATATTTTACCACTTTTACGAATACCAGCAGTATCAATAATAACATACTCTTCTTTATCATATGTAAATGGAGTATCAATAGCATCTCTTGTAGTTCCAGCTATGTCTGATACAATTGATTTTTCTTCCATAACAATAGCATTTACAAGACTACTCTTTCCTACGTTTGGTCTACCAATTACACAGAACTTTATTTTATTATCTTGTAAGTCTTCTCTTTCATATGGAGAAAAATCCTTAGTTATTTCATCTAATAAGTCAGTTATCCCAAGATTATGTTCACCACTAATTGGAATGATATTTTCAAAGCCTAATTCATAATAGTTATAAATGTCATTCTTACGTTTTTCATTATCTATTTTATTAGCAGCTAAAATTATCTTCTTATTAGTTTTCATAAGCATATCACGAATAACAAAATCATTACGATTTAATTCTTCTTTACCATCAATAATAAAGACAATAACATCTGCTTCATCAATAGCAAGTGTTGCTTGAATAATTATTTCTTTGTTAAAATCTTCATTACCTAAATCAATACCGCCAGTATCAATTAAATGGAATTTATAATTTTTATATGTTACATCGCCATAAATTCTGTCTCTCGTTACGCCTGGTGTGTCTTCAATAATTGAGATTTTTTTACCAACTAATTTATTAAAAATGGTTGATTTTCCAACATTAGGGCGACCGACAATGGCAACTGTTGGCATTTTCATAACCGTACCTCCTTTTATTTTATTAATTTATATCTAATACTTCAATTAGTTTATTATAAACTTCTTGTTTGCCCATTTTAGTTACGCTTGAGAATAAAATCAAGTCTTCTTTATTAATATCGAGCGTTTTAGAAATTAAACTAATTTGCTTTTCATGTTGATTACGACTAACTTTATCTACTTTAGTACAGATTAAAGTTACTGGAATATTATAGTGTTTTAAGTAATTGTACATCAGAATATCATCTTCCGTTGGTTTGTGCCTAAAATCAACTAGCATAAAGACCATCTTTAAGTTTTTTCTTTCTTCAAGATAGCTTTCCATAATTAGACCAAATTTTTCTTTTAATTGTTTATTCACACTAGCAAAGCCATATCCTGGGGCATCAACTAGGTAAAAGAAATCATTAATTAGATAAAAATTTAGTGTTTGAGTTTTGCCAGGCTTGGCTGATGTTCTAGCAAAATTTTTACGATTAATTAACGCATTAATAAAACTACTTTTTCCAACATTTGATCTACCTACCAATAATAGTTCATTTTTATTGTCTTCTGGGAATTGACTTTGTCTTACAGCAGATATAACTAATTTTACATCTAAAATTTTCACACAAATCACCAATATAATTATAGCAAATATTTTAAAAATTAGCAAATATGTGGTAGAATACATTCAAGTGATGTGTATGAATCAATTATTAGATAAGTGTAAAATATGTCCTAGAAATTGTTTAGTAAATAGAAATAAAGGACAATTAGGAGTATGTAGGGCAGGGAATAAAATTAAAATTGCTAAAGCATATTTACATATGTGGGAAGAGCCTCCAATTACAGGCAAAAAAGGATCTGGTACTATCTTTTTTAGTAATTGTAATTTGAGGTGTCTTTATTGTCAAAACTATTATATAAGTGAAGAGGGAAATGGGGTAGAGATAGATATCCAAAGATTTAGTGATGTATGTCTTGATTTACAAGAAAAAGGAGCAACTAATATTAATTTAGTTACACCAACGCATTATATTCCTTTAATAATTGAAGGATTAAAACTAGCTAAAAGTAGAGGGTTATGTATTCCAATTGTATATAATTCAAGTGGTTATGAGACTGTCGATACAATTAAAATGTTAGATGGTATTATTGACGTTTATTTGCCTGATTTTAAGTATTATAGCAATGAATTAGCAATTAAATATTCACTATGTAAGGATTATTTTAAATATGCAACAGAATCTATAAAAGAAATGGTTAGGCAAAAGCCAAAATGTATTTTTGATAAAGATGGAAATATTATTAGTGGGGTTATTGTGAGACATTTAATTATTCCTAAAAAGGAAGATGATTCTAAAAAAATACTTAAATATTTATATGATGAATATAAAAACAAGATATATATTAGTATAATGAATCAATATACACCAGTTAGAGATTGTAAATATTCTGAGTTAAATGAAACAGTTAGTGATTTAGTCTATAATGATGTTATTGACTATGCATGGAATATTGGTATTAGGCATGCCTTTATTCAAGATGGTAAAACGCAAAGTGATAGTTTTATTCCTAAATGGGATTTTAAATAAAAAGAACAGTTAAACTGTTCTTTAACGATCGTTATTTTTAGGAACAAACATCAAAGCAAGTCTTAATATTTCTAATAATGTTGATAAAACAGAAGCAACATAGGTAAAGGCTGCAGCCCTTAGCATTTTAGCAGCGCCTTGTTGTTCAGTAGACGATAAGATGTGCAATTCATCCAATTCGATTTTTCCTCTTCTTGAAGCATCAAATTCAACAGGTAAAGTTATTAATTGAAATATTAACATACTTAGAAGTAATATTAAACCGACAAGCGCTAGTTTTAGGGCTCCTAAAATAAAGCCAATTGTGATAACTAAGTAACCTATCTTGGTTGAAAAATTTACAACTGGTACTAGTTTTGATCTAATACGCATCGGAGTGTAGGCTATTTTATCTTGAATAGCATGGCCGCATTCGTGTGCAGCTACAGAAACAGAAGCGATACTTGTTCCAGAATAAATATCTTCAGATAATCTCACAACTTTAGCAGTTGGATCATAATGATCAGTTAAATTACCCGATACCATAACAACATCAACTTTTTTAAGGTTATGTTTATCCAGAATTTCTCTGGCTACTTCACAGCCTTTTTTATGACTAGTTGAAGGAGTCTTTTTATATTTGCTATAATTTGTTGTAATTAATAGTTGAGCGAGTGAGGTTATCGCTAAGCCTATTAAAGGAAGTCCATAGTATAATATTGCATCCATTACTTATTCACCTCGAATGTAGTACCCTCACGGGTATCTTTTAAAATTATTCCTTTAGACAATAACTCGTCTCTAATAGAGTCAGCCAAGGCAAAATTTTTGTTACTTTTAGCTATCTTTCTTTTTTCGATCATTTCATTTATATAAGTTAATAATTCGTCATCAATTTTTTCTTTTTTTAATAAATCTAATGATAATACTTTATCAAAGGATTCAACTAAGGCTAATTTAGTGTTATCATTTATATCACTTTTTAAAACGTCATATAAAACAGTTAGGGCATTGGATGTATTTAGATTATCTTCTAAAGCACTTTTAAAACTATTATTATATTTATCAAATGCTTCTTGATCAATTTGAGAGTTATCTTTTTTTAATGATTTTACTTTATTTAATAATTTATTATAGGCATTTTCAGTACTATCTAAGGAATCAAAAGTGAATACTAATTGGTTTTTATAGTGAGAGCCTAGACAAAATAATCGATAAGCAAGGGGATTATATCCTTTACTTTCTAATAAGTCAATTGTTAAGAATTCACCTTTAGATTTACTCATTTTGCCTGTAGCGTCATTTAAATGTTCAGCATGAAACCAATAATTACACCATTTTTTGCCAATATAGCTTTCTGTTTGGGCTATTTCATTGGTATGATGAGGAAAAATATTATCAACACCGCCACAGTGAATATCTAGTTTTTCACCTAAATACTTTAATGAGATACATGAGCATTCAATATGCCAACCAGGGTAACCTAATCCCCATGGGCTTTCCCATTTTAGTTCTTGATCTTCAAATTTAGATTTTGTAAACCATAAAACAAAGTCTGTTTTATTTTTTTTATTTTCATCTTCTTCAACTGTATCTCTAACACCAGATATTAACTCTGCTTCGTTATGATTGGTTAGTTTATAATAGTCATCTAATTTAGTTGTGTCAAAGTAGATATTACCATTAGCAAGATAAGCATATCCTTTATTCATTAGTTCTTTGATAAACTCAATATAATAATCAATTAAAGAGGTTGCTGGGACAACGGTCTCTGGCCATTTTATATTTAATTTTTCACAATCTTTTTTAAAGCAGTCAGTGTAATATTTAGCTATTTCAAGAACTGTTTTATGTTCTCGTTTAGCACCTTTAACCATTTTATCTTCACCGGTATCAGCATCACTTGATAAATGACCAACATCGGTAATGTTCATTACTCTTTTGACATTATAGCCTAAATAATTTAATGCTTTTTCTAAGATGTCTTCGGCAATATATGTTCTTAAATTTCCGATATGAGCATAATGGTAAACAGTAGGTCCACAAGTATACATCGTTACATTATCTTTTTCATATGGAATAAACTCTTCAACTTTTCTTGATAATGTGTTATATAATTTCATAGTATCCTCCTTTTTCTATATGTAATTATAGCATTTTATATATTTTATGTAAATAATTAATAGTTAGCGATATTTTTTTAAAAAGGTTGCTAATTCTGTTTCATCTTTGAATATCTTTTCAAAGATATTATATAATGAATCAGTAGCGTCGTATTCGCCAATTGCGTAGCATTTTTTGCCTAAGCCGTAGGCAATACCTGCTTCAATATGGCCAGATTTACCGGCTGGAAGTACTAATAAAAAATTTTTAGATGCCTTTTCACTGGCTAAATCTTCATTAAAGATATTTAAAACAATTTCACTTTTTAAATCTAATGATTCAAAAACATCCATTCTTTCGTCTTCGGTTTGCTCATTAGTTCCATAGTTATTCATTGTATCATCGTTCTTTAGGAAGCAATAGTAGGAAATATTATATTTATCAAATAAATCGCATATTTTTAAAATATTTTCTTTATTTCTTGTTTTACCGGCAATAAAAAAATCATATTTATTATTCATTATTTCACCTCTTTTTTAATTAGTTATATTATATCATATTTTGTAATTTTTTTAAAAAGATGGTTTTTTATTGCTTTATATATTATAATTTTGTTATAATTATATGAGAGGATATTTATGGAAAAAGGAAAATTTATTGTAATATCTGGTCCTTCTGGTGTGGGAAAGGGGACTATCTGTAACAAATTAATTAACGAACTTAATGCATGGTATTCAGTATCTACCACAACAAGGAGTCCAAGAGAAGGGGAAGTTGATGGTGTTAACTATTACTTTATTTCAAAGGAAGAATTTGAAAAGAAAATCAAGGATGGAGAGTTTTTAGAATATAATGTTTATAATAACAATTATTATGGCACTTCTAAGAAAATAGTCTTAGATAAAATGAAACAAGGAGTAAATGTTTTTTCAGAAATAGATGTCAATGGGGCACACAATATAAAGAAAATATTTCCAGATGCGCTACTTATATATATTGCACCGCCATCAATGGAAGTGCTTAGGGAAAGGCTTATCCGTAGAGGAACAGAATCAGAAGAAAAAATTAATCAAAGATTAGAGATAGCAAAAAAGGAATTAAAAGAAGTAGATTTTTATGACTTTGTAGTTGTTAACGATGATTTAGAAACAGCTACCAATGAAGTTAGAAATATTATTTTAAAAGAAATATAGAGACTATAATTATAGTCTCCATTTTTTATGGTATTCTTTTACTAATCTTTTTACATTTGTAATATCTAGCAATGATTCAGTGCTTTTTATGTCATAGATAGGAATATCATATCCATATTTTAATAGTAAAGTTGCAAGTTTATCTATTTCTTTTAGTGCAATATCTAAATACATTGAACTAGTATAAAATATTCTATCAAGTTTATCTAGGGGAATAGTTACTCCTGACATTAAAGATAAAGGGATAATATCCTTTACTTGAACCTCATCAGCCATGTCAGAATATCGCTTTGTTTTAGATAATCCACAACGAGCCATTTCGATAAAAAAATCTAACTCGTCATCGATACATATTAATTCTGGAGTTATTACCGATAGTTTATCCTTAGGAAAAATAATAGCTAATGAATATAAGATATAAGCATGAAACGAATTGTAATGACGTCTATCGGGAAAGCGTTCATATCTTTTTTCATAATCACATAAGGAAATATAATCAACACCATTAAAGCCAATTCGACCGTCACGTTCACGATATCTATTCTTACCATATTTACTTATTTGCTTATTAAATGATAACAAGGCTTCTGACTTTAAAATATCTTCAAGTAGTCTATTAGTATATCTTGGATTATATAAATCATCATAAGCAGATATGCCATGCAAATATACTGATTTATCCATAATAAGTCACCCACCTTTTGTTAGGGCAGTATGATAACATAATTGTTTTTATTTGTCAATTTTATAAAAACTATGTTATAGTATTTATTGATTGGAGGATTATATGAGTAAGTTGGATGAATTAATGAGCAAAGCAGAGAATGTTATTGGCAAAAACAATATTAAAAAAGCTAAGCAAGTTATAAATAAAGAAGCCAAAAAAGCTAGTGATAAGTTAGGGGAGACTGTTAGTAAAAAAGTTAAAGGGGTAGATGGTGATAAAATTGAAAAGGAATTAAACAAATATATTGATAAGTATATAAAATAAAAGATTATAAATTTGGTTTATAATCTTTTTTCTTTATTTTTATATCATCTTCACCATATAGTTCTTCATATATTTTTAAATATTCAAGTGACGATGATAAATCTATTCTGGCATAATAGTCACATAGTTTTATAAATAATTTATAGCATGCGTCAGTGGGAATATTTAGGAGTTTTTCTAAACAATCTTCAATAGTATCTTTGTTAGTTATTTTTTCTTTTATGATTCTTTCAACAGATGGTTTTAATTCTTTATAAGCAATATTATATATTTCAATTAATTCTTTAAACAATAGTTTTATACTAGTGTCAAGATAGGGTTGTTTATTTTCCATATATACTCCAAATTTATAGTTTTTTTTGTAATTCAAAGCGATATTTTTGTTTTACATCAGGATATTTTTGATGATCTACTTCACTCAGAAACATTTCCACAGGTCTTATCCATAATGAATTATCATCATATAATTTACGATAAACAACATATTGTTCTTGAGTTTCAGAATCATAGGCAATATCTTCAACCAAATAATAACCGCCTTTAAAATGTTTATAAACACCTTTTATTTTAAGTTTAGGCATAATATACTCCTTTAATAATCTAAAAATTCATTTTCACAAGTTAAATTGATTTTTAAATCACGAAGTGATTTTTTGTCACTACCGGTAACGATATAAGTTGCATGAGCTTCGGCGTTTTTTAATTTTGTTAAGTATGACATGGCTTTGGCAGCGAGTGGATTAGTAACTGAACTAATACTTAAAGCCGTCAATACTTCTGTCAATGTTAATCGATCACCTGTACCCATTTCTTTTTTTAATTTTAAGATTGGTTCTAAAACGCTTGGCGATAACAAGTATATATCATCCGGTATTTTACTTAAATGTTTAATGGCATTGAGGATGACTGTACCGGCAGGTGTTAACAAATCAGTTTGTTTGCCAGTTATAATCTTTTTGCCTACTTTTATAGATATTACCGGTAAGCTTTCTTTTTCTTTTTTAGCAAGGGCTGGTTTAATGACATCTAGATACATTTCATCAATATTTAATTCATTCATTAATAGTTTGATTTTTTTATATGTATCTTCATCACATAAGCCCATTTTATAGTTATTTTTTTCATTATAATATCTTCTAACAATTTCTTTTTTAGAGGCTTCTTCAACAGCTTCATTGTTATTAATACAGAATCCTACCATATTAACACCCATATCGGTAGGAGATGAATAAATATCTTTCTGGGTTACTTTATTTAAAATATTTTTTAAGATAGGAAATGTTTCAATATCACGGTTATAGTTAACAGCAGTAATACCATACTTTTCAAGATGAAATGGATCAATCATATTGACGTCTTTTAAGTCAGCCGTAGCTGCTTCATATGCTAAATTTACTGGATGTTTAAGAGGAAGATTCCATACTGGAAAAGTTTCAAATTTGGCATAACCGGCATTAATACCATGCTTATTTTCATGATATATTTGTGATAAACAAGTGGCTAGTTTACCAGATCCTGGACCTGGGGCATTGACTAAAATTAAAGGTTTGGTTGTTTCAATATATGGATTAGCTCCGTATCCTTCTTCGCTGACAATTGTATCTACATCAGTTGGATAGCCTTTAGTAAATGTATGAATATATGTTTTAATGCCATTTCGATTTAATTTTTTTATAAACTTATCAACACTTACTTGATTATTATATAAAGTTATAACAACACTGTTGACAGAAAAGCCCATTTTTTTAGATTTATTAATTAGTTTAATTATTTCTATATCATAGGTTATACCATATTCTCCACGAGTTTTATTTTTCTCAATATCACCGGCATTAATGCAGAAAATTATTTCTAAATCGTCTTTTAGTTCTTTAAACATACTTATTTTGACATCATTTTTAAAACCTGGTAATATCCTTGCAGCATGTGAATCATCAAATAATTTACCGCCAACTTCCAAATATAATTTATCAAATAGTTTAAATCTTTCTCTTATTTTTTTACTCTGTATTTTTACGTATTTAGCATTATCAAATCCTATCTTTTTCATTTTTTTACCTCTTACTTCTTTTTATAACTCGATTAATTCATAATCAGTGCTGCCAAGTCCTAGGCTCTCAGCATACTCAGTTATGTGTCTTCCGCTTTGTCTATCAATTCTTGCTTGTAATTTTGGAGCTCCTTCATCAGTACTAGCCCATACCATATCAAGAAAGGCTTGATCGTTTGCTACAGGATCTAATGATGCAACAATGCCTAAATCAGCCATTACTGGGTCACCTTGATGAGCATCACAATCACAATCAACTGATAAAGCATTCATAATGGTAATATAGACAATTGGTTTATGATTATCTTCAAGATAATCAGCGACAGCTTTGGCGGCTTCAGCCATTGATTCAATAAAGTCTTTTTGTTCATAACTAACAGTCCAACATTTATCAGGATCAGCTGTTTGGCCACAGCTATGGATATAAGCTTTACCATTTCTAGAGGCAATGCCAATAGATTGATTTTTTAAATTGGCTCCAAAGCCTCCCATGGCATGTCCTTTACCGTGAGCTAAGTTTACAATTGCATCATAGTTTTTAAAATTTTCACCAACAAGATCATATTCAAGGTGTTTTCCGTTTTTCACAGGTATTTTAAATTCACCTTGGCCATCCATAATGTCAACATCGGCAAATGAGGTAAATCCATGCTTTTCAGCTACTTTTAAATGCTCTTCGGCATTGTTTCTAGCACCAGGATAAGCGGTATTGCATTCGATGATAGTACCGTTTAATTTCTTTACGAATGGGCCAATTAAATCAGCTTTTAAATATCCTTTAGCACCATCTTCACCAGTTGATACTTTAACGCCAATTTTGCCTTCTAAATTAACTCCTAAGGCTTCATAGATTTTAATTAAATTGTCGGCATTTATTTCTTTAATAAAATATACTTTTGATTTTTCCATAATTCTTTCCTTTCTTTATTTAAATAAACTTTTAAGTATTGTTTTGGCAATGCTATCATTAGATGTTTTTTTACTACTTTTGGATGTTCCAAATAGAGCATCAATGCCTTTATTTAAAGCTTTGTTAACTATTTTATTTTTAGCTTTGTTACCTACTTTATATAATGGGCTGTTTTTTATAGCTTTTTCTCTTTCTTTTTTAGCTTTTTCTTCAGCTTTTCTTTGTTTTTCTTCTTCTTTTAATCTTTTTTCGGCTTCTTTTTCGGCTTCTTTTTTAGCTTTGGCTTCTTCTTTTAATTTCTCAGCTAGTTCTTTTTCTTTAGCTTCATTTTCTAGTTCTAAAGATAATTTTTCATAAGCTGATTCACGATCGATTGGAATATCATATTTTCCTTTAAATAAGCTGTTTGACATAGCCATCAATCTGGTACCATCATCAATACTACCCATCATACTTTGTGGAGGTAGGATAGTACACTTCTCAACAATATTAGGTTCACCTTTTTCATTTTGAAAAGATATTAGAGCTTCACCTGTTCCAAGTGATAAAATGGCTTCTTCAGTATTAAATGATTTATTTGTTCTAAAGGCATTAGCAGCTGTTTTAACAATTTTTTGTTCAGATGGAGTATAAGCTCTTAAGGCATGTTGAACTCGATTACCTAATTGAGAAATAATGGCATCTGGGATATCGGTTGGAGCTTGAGATATAAAGTATAATCCAATACCTTTTGATCTTATTAATTTTACAATTCCTGTTACTTCTTTTAGCATATGGCTTGGCATGCCATCAAATAATAGATGAGCCTCATCAAAGAAGAAAACAATCTTAGGTTTCTCTAAATCACCAACTTCTGGTAAGGTTTCATATAATGTTGTAAGTAACCATAGTAAGAAACATGAATATAAATCAGGACTTTTGAATAATTCAACGCAATCCATTATATTAATATATCCCAGTCCTTCATTGTTGGTTTTTAGAAAATCATTGATATCTAGATTAGGTTCACCAAAGAAAGAATTACCACCTTGGCTATCTAATTCTAATAGATTTCTTTGAATTACTCCAATGCTTTGGGTAGTAATATTACCATAAGTAGTAATAAACTCTTTATTGTGTTCACCAATATATGTTAGTAATATTTTTAAGTCTTTTAAATCAATAAGCTCTAAGCCTCTATCTTCAGCTATTTTAAAGGCAATAGCTAAGACACCTTCACCGGCTTCAGTTAGTCCTAGCATTCTAGATAGAATAGTTGGGCCAACATCTTTAACAGTTGTTCTTATTGGATGACCTTTTTTGCCAAACACATCCCAGAAATGAATAGGGAATCCTCTAAATTTGAAGTCATCAATTCTTAATCCTTTTAGTCTTTCTTCAATTTTTTCATTATTTGTTCCTGGAAGGCATGTTCCAGCAATATCTCCTTTTACATCCGCTAAAAAGACGGGAACGCCTGCACTTGAAAAACTTTCTGCCATTACTTTTAATGTAATTGTTTTACCACTACCAGATGCACCAGTAATTAAGCCATGACGGTTAGCTTTATCTAAGATAATTGCCAATTCTTCGGTGTTGTTTTTGCCAATTAAAATTTTATTATTTATGTACATAATATACCTCCATTTTCTTAATTATATCATAGATAAATTAAATATTTTTAAAAATAATTAAAAAAATGTTATAATATAATTAGGAGGAAATATGAAAAGAAAAGTTTATTTTTATTTATCTGGCATTACACAGATAATTATTGCTTTTTTTGCGATAATTAATTCGCAAAAATTAATTGATACAATGCTAGAGACAATTACATCTTATCCGGATGCATTACAAGAAAGAATGACTAGTCTATTTACTAATTCTGGTAATTTATACATTCTTATTATGGCGATTATTACAATTTTAATGAATATCTATCTTATTTTTTTAGCATATAAAGATAGATTACTTAAGAAAAAGGGAGCAGTAATTGCTATATCAATTGCATCATTATTTACTTCTCTTTATGCAATTAGTGAATTGATTGCAATTATTAATATTATTGTTATTGCATCAGCTAAAAGAACAAGGAAAGAAGATTATCCTGAAATCAAAAAGGAATTACCGATTTTAAAAAAAGAAGAAGTTAATAAGAAAAAAATAATATTATCAATTGTTTTAATACTATTTTATTTTTCACAATTTATATGGGCTGATTATATTCCTGATAAAGGAATACTAAAGATAGTTATTGGATTATTGTTTTATATTATTTTAATTATTGCTACTTTATATATTTTTAATGATCCACTTAGAAGAGATTTTAAGATATTTAAAGATAATTTTAAGACTTATATTGGACATATATTGCCAATGATGGGAAAATTTTATTTGATATATTTTGTATCAGCAACATTAGTGATTATTTTGTCAAAGAGTGTAACATCTGTAAATCAGTCAAATGTCGAATCATTACCACTTTGGTATTCTTTACCATTAGCAATTATTTATGCACCACTGGTAGAAGAAAGTTTATTTAGGGGAGCAATCAGAAGATTTATTAAAAATGATAAAATATTTATTGCTGTATCAGCTATTGCTTTTGGTTTGCTACATACGATATTCACTGAAGTAACACTATATAATGCTTTAGTTCTAGCAATTCCATATGCTACGATGGGCGGATTTTTAGCTTATTTATATGTTAAGACTAATAATATGTTTGCTAATATATCCTTTCATGCTTTTCATAATACCATGGCAATGATTTTATCAATATTAATTACAGGATTAATGATTCACTTTTAAGTGAGTCTTTTTTTATTTGATTTATCACTATTAGTTTGCTATAATTAATTTGAGGATGATGGGTATGAATAGTAAAGATAAAAGTGTTGCAATAATCGTTATATTGTTAGGGTTAGGTATTTTTATGGCATATATTACCAGCAGTTCATTTGCGTATCAATATAATGTTAGTAATTATAATTTATTTTACAAAGATGATACTTCAGTTCTTTCTAACGACATTGAACACTATATTGCCCTAATAGATGATTATTTAATTCCTAATAGTAGTTATAATTATTCGGAGATTCTTACTGAAAATTATGACTTTCTAACTAATTTTGCTCTAGACTATATTGTTAATAATAAAGAGGCATTCAGTGATAAAATTGTTTATTTGGATAAGCATACTTATTACGATAAGTATGGCAGTGTTAAAGAGACAGACGAATATATAAACATTAATGAAATATACAAAATTACAAGTAAATATTTTGGAATAAGAGACTATAAAATTATTGGTAGTAATATTAATATAATTAACAATTATGTATCTTTAAATGATAATGGAAATGGACTTTTTAAAGGAATAATTAAAGATACTAAAGTTGTAGATAATAATGATAGTGTTATTGCATATGTTAAGTATGACAACGATAATAAATTTAAATATACTTTTAAAAATATTAATAATGAATTAAAACTTTATAATATAGAGGGGTATGATGAATAAAACTTGGAATAAAATTTTATTATTTATCATTTTAACTATCTTATTATGTTTATTTTTTGATGTAAACAAAAAAATAAAAGTTGAAAATGACGATTTACTTCTATTTTTTATTAATGAAGGAGTCGTTGATGCTAGTAACAAAATTAATTTTTCTTCAATTAAAGCAAAACGAGATTTTTTGTTAAAGGAAATTGAGGATGTATATGATAGTGATGATATTACAGAAATTAGCGAAACAATTAACGTTTTTAATGAAGAAAACGGTGAAAAGAAAGCTGAAGTTTTAAAATTAACAGCAGAAATTCATCAGTTAGAAGAACAAAAAGATTCACTAATGGCTGAACATCAAGTATTAAATACTAAATATCAACAAAAGTTGGCTGAGGAGCAGAAGGAAAAAGAAAGAATTAAAAATAATACCATCATAATTAGTGGCGTACCAACAATTAATCAATATCCAAAATATCCGACTGGGTGCGAATCTGTGGCACTAACTATTTTGCTTAATTATTATGGTGTAAATATATCAGCAGATGATGTTATTAATAAGCTTAAAAAAGAGCCTCTTCCTTATGAAGAAAACGGAATTACTTATGGGGGAAATCCTGATATAGGTTTTATTGGTAATCCTTATAATGCAGATTCTTTTGGAGTATATAATAGGCCAATTGCAGATGTTGCCAATATGTTTAAAGAAGGCGTTATAGTGCGAAATAATGTGCCTCTTTCAGAAGTTTTAGAGCTTGTTAATATTGGTAGACCCGTAATTGTTTGGACATCAATGAATTTAGCATTACCATATGTTTCGAGGACATGGATTTATAAACCTACTGGTGCCACGATTGAATGGAAGGCGCAAGAGCATGCTGTCGTCATTATCGGTTATAACAATGATAACGTTATTATTTCTGACCCATTAAGAGGTAGCACAAGATATCAATCAAGAAGTTTATTTGAAACAAGGTACAACTATTACGGAAGAATGGTGGTGTATTACTGATGGATGATTGGGGAAAGCGCTTATATATTGCTAGCGGAATTATTTTTATGTTAATTATAACCCAATTAACAATTAATGTTTATTTAAGAAAAGAACAAAAGCAATTATTACAATATAAAGAAGAATATATTAACATTAACAATGAGATAGATAATCTTAATCAGCTAATTGTCACAACAAAAGTAATCAATGATGAAAAAATCACAACCGAAGAAAAATTAAATGAATTGAAAAAGAAAGCTGATGATTTAAAAAAAGAAATTGATAGTTATAATACTAAAATTGAGAATCTAAACAGGAGTATTAACGGATAGTTATTAACTTATTTGATGAATTGATATAGTAATATTTAAACAATTATCAGATATAATATTTTAAGAAAGATTGGCTGTAATGATTATGTTATTCTTAATAGCAATGTAAAAGTAAGCACTACAAAATATAATAATTGTTTACACTGCAATTAAAAGATTAAAAATTAAATAATAATGGAGGAATTAATGAATAATATTAGTAGATATGTTAAAGATAAGCTTTCAGATAGCACTTATCAAAAAATGAAGAGTTTAAAAAATATAAGTTTTAAATACGGACGTGTAGTCTATTTTTCAGAAGAAAATATTGATAAAGGGCAAAATGGATACAGATATAATCCAGTAAAAGATGAATGTATTGTAAACTGGCCAGATGACAATTTTGTAGTTATAGGTATCGATAATTCAGTTGGAGATGGTGGAGAACCAATAATTTTAAAAACTGATGAAAATAATCTTCCTGTTTATCATTTTGAAAATTTAGATTGGAATCAACCTGAAAAAATAGCTGAAAGTTTAGATGATTATATAAGGATAAACAATATGATTGCTCAGTATTCAGAAGATATAGAAGAAGAAAATTTGAGTGAAGCTGATTTTAATTATTTAGTTAATGAAATTAAAAAAATTAGTAATAGTTATTATTGGGTTGGTTTTTTAACATGTGCAATGCCACTTGATGAGTCTTAAATATTTTTAGATATTAAAAACCATTTTAGCAAAGATAATATTTACTTGATATGATGAGTGACAAAAAAGTTGCTCATCTTTTTCTATATATAGCCATATATAGTACATTAGAGCATAAAAAAACCGAGCATTTATGGTGTTCGGTTATAGTTTTATAAGGATAATACATATTATATCTAAATTAATTACATATTAATTTTAATATTTTCTTTTTTATTATCTTCAATTTGAAATAATTCAGCTTGTTTAAAGGCAAACATAAAGGCTACGATATTACTTGGTACTGATTCAATTGTTGTATTATATCTTGTAACATCATCATTATAAATATGTCTTATTCTTTGTAATTCATCTTCAATATTGCTCAATTTATTTTGTAGACTCATATATTCGGAATTAGCTTTTAAATTAGGATAATTTTCAACTATGGCTAGATATTTATTTAATTCAGTATTCATTTGACTTGCTTTTTTTAGACTCATGTTTTTTTGAGAGCTAAAGTCATTTCTTAATGATGTTATTTTTTCTAACGTCGATTCCTCATATTGAGAATATCCTTTTACGCATTCGACAATATTGGGTATTAATTCAAATCTTTTATTTAGACATACTTCAATATTTGATTGGCTTCTTTTAACTCTATTTTGTAATCTTACTAATTTATTATACATTACTAATATAATCACTATTATTATTAGTAGGACAAATAAGATTATATATATTAAATCTCCCATTTTTTTCTCCCTTCTATTTTTCTATTGTTATTTTATTAACATAGCCGTTATCATCATAATCAACTGATATTTCGTATTTTGTCCATTCATCAATATTCTTTTTTGCATTTTTAATTTCTTCTGGGTCTGTGGTAGATAAATCTTCAAATACAACTGTTAATAAATGATTTTTATTCTTTTTATTATTTGTTATAACATCATCGAGTACATTCATCACAGAAGTTCCATAATTTTGTCCTACTCGGAATTCAAATTTACTATTAAATGATTCTATTTCAAATTTATCTAACATTTCATTTCCTTTTTCCATCTGATTATTCATTATATCAAACATTCCATTTGAACTTCTATTCTGCTTCTTCTCATTATGATCAATAATTAGTTTGTTTAATAAAACAATAACTATTACAATAGCTATTAACAATAATACTACTAACAACCATCTTCTTGGCTTTAATTCATTATTATTCAAATCGTTTCCTCCTTCTTTTCTTATTTTAAAAATATCATATTTATACGTTTTTTGCAATATTATCTTTTAGACTTAAAAATATTCAATAATAATTGAAACGAAAGATAAAATATGATATTGTTATAGTAAGGAGAGGAGTGGAGATGATTGATGGATTTTGAAGATGTTTTAAAATTGAAAACTCCGGATGATTTATGGAAATATATGCACGAAAACATTAGATATGGATGGACGAATAAAAATGGTGAATTTAGGGAGTATAATGATCCAAGACAATATGAAGAGTACTATTTTCATTCACCAAAGGAAACCGTAGAAAGAAAATCTGGTGTATGTGGGGATCAAGTATTACTCGAAAAAAGTTGGTTTGATCATCATAATATTGAAAATCACATTGTGTCTTTTGGATTTAAAGATGACACTGGTAAAAGGATTGGTGGAGGGCATATTTTCTTATTATATGTCGTAGATAGAAAATATTATTATTTTGAAAATGCTTTTGCACCATGTGCCAATATTGTAGAATTTGATACTTTAAATGAATTAATTGGTACTGCTATTGCGGCATATTTAGTTGCCACAAACAATACTGATAAAACCGATAGATTATTTGTTACATTTGATGGGCATTTAACGATAGGAAACAATACTAATAGAGATTATGCAGAATCAATCAATGATAAAGATGTTTTTGCAGAATATATAGAAGATGTAAATAAAGGAATTAAAATGTTTTAAATTCAAGATATAAAAATAATCATAGATTTTACTCTAAACTTGTCATAGTGCTATATTGTTGTAAAGCATTTGAAATTAGGAAGCATAAAAAAACTAACCCATAAAGGTTAGAATAGAATACTATCTTTTATTAGAATTACTTCTGAAATCTCGTATTTGTTCTTCAACTTTCTTAATTTCAGAATTATATTTCATTTTTTTCAAAAAATTAGCCGTTTCTCTTAATTCATTAAGTTCTCTTAATCGTGCATGTTTTTTGTCAATTCCAATATTATCAGTATCATTTAGCAAATCTTCTTTTTCCTTTCTTAATTCTTCGATTTCATCATTAGCTTTCATGGCCATATTTCCGCCCATGCCGCCTGAACTTGCCCACATAGATCTGTGTGAAATTAAGTCATCTATTCTTTTATCTATTTCACGTATTCTAGCATCTCTTTCTTTTTCCATCGTTACTCTCCATTTTGATATTAATATATCATTATTAATTTGTTTTTGTAAATAATAATCAACGGATTTAATTGAAAATTGTAAAGGTTTAAATAATGAATGACTTCTTTCTAACTGGATATATTCACAAATATGTGATATATCTACATTAAAGAGCTGATACTAGGTTTTTTATAACATTTAAAAAGCCGACACTTTTATGGGTGTCAGGTTATAATCTCAACGGAGCCAATATTGCCAACTTCCCAAAAAATATAATCAAGTTATAATCTTATTTTATTGTCAAGTGCTTCCATGCCTGTTGAATTATGTATGAGAATATGTTATTATCATGATAGAGAAAGGAGTAAAAATGGAACAAGAGAATAATAAGAATCGTGGGTTGATTGTACTAGTAGTTGTTTTATGTTTAGTAGTTCTATGTTTAGGGGGATATATTGTTTATGATAAAGTATTAAGCAATAAGGAAACTCCAATTGATAATAATAGCATCAATAATGCAGATAATAATCCACCAAATACTGTATCGTTCCCTATTGAAAGTGGCTATACAGAAGTCACACTTAACGCGGAACAAAGGAAAGCAATAAATGATGAATTATTAGTATTCAACGTTGAACATAGTTTTGCATTGTTTCCTTTTCACTATGATAATGAAAAAATTGGTACTGACTTATACTCCGATGATTGTACTAAAGTAAGTGTGGCATATAATTATGTCTATAGTCAACTTATCGGTCATATTAAAGATGCAAAATATCCTGCGGCAGACTATTATCAAAAAGTTGGAGATAGTTATACTTTTAATGTAGAAAAAATTAAGACTTTAGCTGGTAATTTTTTTAATAAAACTGTAACTTGTGATAATGAACCATATGATAAAGATATTACTGTACCTACTATATCTGGTGGTGGTTGGGCAGGTCAATATTTAAAAACAGTTAGTAAATATCAAAATGGAAATAATTATTATCTAATAATACATTTACTTAACACACCTCTAAACTGTCTACAAAATAATAACTGTTACGAAGTAGACGATGATCCAACAGTTGAAGGATACTATTTCAAACTTAAATACTATAAAGATGATACTAAAGAATATTTAATAAGTTTAGAATATTTAAAATAGCATAATTATTCAAACATAGTTATGCTTTTTTCATTTCAATTTCATGTCAGCGGCATTTTAATTGCCAAAAAATAGCTAAAAAGTTGTAGATTTTTCTCCAAACTTGTGATATCTTGTGTTTTTGGCGATTATTTGGGAATAGAAAAAATCAAA
>CAMOMI010000003.1 GCA_946619755.1 uncultured Clostridia bacterium | reverse complement strand
CTACTCTAACTATTTCAAAACGATTAGTTTTGCAAGGATGCTCTTTTTTCATAATCACAATACTTCCTAACTTATAGTCCATATTTATCCTCCGTATCAATCTATCTTAATTATAACAAACTATTTCTATGAATGCAAACATTTTAAAAGAGAAGATTCGCTTACATTTTCTTCTCTCTTACATATTTTTTTACTTGTTCCATATTATTTGTATTATATGATTCCCTAACTCTTCTTAATAATTCATTCGTATCATCTAACAAAAATAAATTATCATTAAATAGTTTCATAAATTTTTCTCTTAATTCATCGTTTTTATTAATGTCAGCCATCATCTTTTCTAAACATTCATTTATAATAGCTTGTATTTCGTTTAAATTAACAGTTTCCTCATCGAGTTTATTTTTTAAATCCTTAATTTTATTTATCTCAAATGGCTCTAATAAAGTTATACTACAGTAAAACATTAATAGCATCAAATAACCTACGTAAAGAAGAAATGTTAAAGCCCAAGGAAAAGAATCAGTATTTACCTTCTGATAATTCTTCAATTCAATTTTATAATACATATTATCATCATTTATAAACTCATTATAGTGTTCCTTTACATAATTAACATAACCATAAATATCTTCAAATTCTAAATATCCAATATCTTGTCTTGCTTTAAAGTCATCATTTTTCTTACTATATGTATCTAAATAAACGAAAGTATAATGATCAGCCTTGGTACCTTTTCCAAAAAACAAAATGCTTTCTTCTTCTTCTTGTCCATAATAATCACTTACAGATGAATAAGTATGATTTGTAAAATTATATTCATAATTTTTTGATAATCTTTTACTTATAAATGGGATTCCTACAAAACCAGAAGTAATTATTGAAGCTGATAAGACTAATGAAGTTAATCTTTTCTTATATTCTTTTTTTATTCGTTTTAAATCAACTAAAGCAATTTTTCTTTTATCTTCTTTACTATCGATTAAATGATAATTATCTCTAATTAACTTATCAGATTCAATAATTTCATTACATAATATTCTAATTTTATTAATAATAACATTCTTCAAATTAACATTTTTATCACTAAGAATTATAAGTTTAATTAATTCTAAATCAAAATAATTGCTATATATTCCCTTTCCTCCAAGTTCATAAAGTTTTGTCTTAATTAAATGGTTATCATTTACTTTTATTCTTTCAATATCCTTCATCACTAAATTATTAAAATATGAAATATTAATATTTTCTTTTTTAGCAAATAAATATAATTGACTTTCACCATTCAAAATTATTTCTAATTTAATTATGCTATAAGCAGTTTCATATATTTTTTCAATAATATGTTTTTCATCATCATAATCAATCGTATTTGACTTTATAATATTTTGCATCGTATAAATCATTTGACTAACACATTTACTAAGTTCATAACTTGTCATATCCTTTTTTAATTTCATATTGATATAATTACAAGTATTTTGAGCTCTAACATAGACATCATAATTATCTAACATATTTTTCAATTTATTCAAAGCAAATATTCCATTTGAATAAGATTGAATATAACTTGCTTCAACCATTCCCTTAACATACTTAACTTTTACATTTAATGATACATCATTATGTATTTCTTTGAGCCTTGCCTGAAATACCGTCGTATCAAATCCTAAATTATGAATATTACTTATTGCAAGTTCAACTTCTTGATATAATGCATGATACTTAATGGCTTCATCTATCATCATAAAATCACTTCATTTCTTGACAAAATACTCTACCACAAAAAAAGATTTTTATCAAGAAAAAAAGATTAGTCCATAAGTAACCAATCTTCTCCCTTAAAAGGTTCATGTCGCATTAAATCTGGATAATCTTGTTGCCTCATTACTTCATATAGTGCTATTGCTACACTATTAGCAACATTTAAGCATCTTACATTATCACTACATGGAATCCTCGTACATCTATCTAAATAATTTCTAAGTATTTCTTTAGGTATTCCTGTACTTTCTTTTCCAAATATTAAATAAATATTTTTACTTTTATCACTAAAGTCAAATTCACTATGTGCTTTCTTTCCATATCTTGTAAAAAAATAATATTCACCAGGATTTTTAACTAAAAAATCATCAAAATCATCATATAAAGTATAATCAACTTTATCAATATAATTAACACCACTTCGTTTAATGACACTTCCAGACAAAGCAAAACCAAGTGGTCTTATTAAATGTAATTTTGCATTCGTAGCAGCACAAGTACGCATTATATTACCAGTATTCTCAGGTATTTCTGGTTCAAATAAAACAATATTAACCATTAATTTCATCCTCACTACTAAAAGTAATATTATCTAAAAATTCTTTTACTCTATCAACATCATAATCATTTTCTGATATATTGTAAATAGTCCTTAATTTACTATTATCAAACACCAAAATACTTGGTACATCACAAATTGTTTTATTACCAATATAATACTTACTTTGCATTTCTTTTATTTTCTTTTTATCTTTAAGTTCATCAGTTATATTTAGATATAAAATATTATTATCAATTTCATGCTTTCTAAAAACTATTTTAAAACTCTTTTCAAACTCTCTGATTCTTTTATCTTCTAATACTGAAACATATATAATAGCATCAGGACTTTCAATTAAATAATTTTCTAATTCATTATAATTAATAACTTCTAAATATTTATTCATAATTGGTTTATTTAATTTAGTTTCATTATAAGCATCTACCCATAAATAAAAATAATATAAAAGTAAAATGCTAACCAAAAATACAATTCCTAAAATAACATAATTTTTCTTTGGGATTACTCTAAGATTATCTTTATCCATAAATATATCACCATCCATTAATAATTTTAACAACTAATTATTATTTTGTAAATATATAACTATTTAAATTATTCCTTATTTTTGATATAATAATAAATAGAAATTATGGTGATTTTATGAAAAGTATTTTTAGTGTACCTTACGAAAAATTAGAAACTTATTTTTTAAGTATTGGAGATAAAAAATTTAGAGCTACTCAATTATATGATTTTCTTTATAAAAAAAGAGTTTATAATTTAGATATAATGAACAATATTCCAAATACTACCAAAGAAAAATTAAAAGAAGAATTTGATTTTTCTTTCATTAAAATATTAAAAAAGCAAGAAGATACTGACGTTAAAAAATACTTATTTGAATTAAAAGATGGTAATCGTATTGAATCAGTTCTAATGTATCATAATTATGGTATTAGTTTGTGTGTATCTAGTCAAGTTGGTTGCAATATGGGATGCGCTTTTTGTGAAAGTGGACGTCTTAAAAAAGTCAGAAATCTAGAAGCTAATGAAATTGTTGAACAATTATTATTAATTGAAGAAGACTTAAAACTACGTATTACTCATGTTGTCGTTATGGGTATTGGTGAACCATTTGATAATTATGATAATGTAATGGATTTTATTAGAATTATCACTTCAAATAAAGGAATTGATTTAGGTTCTAGACATATAACAGTTTCTACTTGTGGCGTTGTTCCTGGAATTATTAAGTTTATGAATGACTTTAATCAAGTAAATTTAGCTATTTCATTACATGCTCCAAATGATAAAATAAGAAATCAAATAATGCCAATTAGTAAAGCCTATAAATTAGATGAATTAATGGATACCATAAAATTATATATTAAAAAAACTAATCGTCGAGTTACATTTGAATATATTATGTTAGATGGAATTAATGATTCACTAGAATGTGCCAAGGAACTAGCTACTCTTTTAAAAGGTATAAACTGTTATGTTAATTTAATTCCATATAACGAAACCGAAAATATTCAGTTTAAACGCTCAAAAAAGGTGCAAATTTTGGCTTTTTATGATATACTTAAGAAAAGTAACATTGCTGTAACCATCAGACGTGAATTTGGTGGCAATGTTGATGCTGCTTGTGGACAACTAAGAGCAAAGTCCTATTAGGGAGGTAAAAAATGCAAACATTTTATTTCACAGATCCTGGAAAAGTGAGATCACATAATGAAGATAGTGTTGCAATAATCAGCAATGATAGAAATGAGTTCGTTTTAGCAGTAGCTGATGGCATGGGCGGTCATAAAGCTGGTGAAGTTGCTTCAGCAATTGCTATAGATTATATAAGAGATAGTTTCTACAATTTAGAAACTATCGGTTCAAAAGAAGAAGCTATTGATTGGCTACGTATATTAGTTAAAGAAATAAATGAAAAAATATTTGAATATGCCGACAAGAATCCTGAAAGTAAAGGACTCGGCACGACTCTTGTAATTGCTATTAAAACCGATGACTATATTTTATATGGAAACATTGGAGATTCATCAGGTTATGTTATAAAAAACAACACCCTACACAAAGTAACCAAAGATCATACTTATGTTGGTATGTTGCTTAATAATGGACGTCTTACCGAAGAAACTGCTAAAAATCATCCTGGCAAAAATCTTTTAACACGAGCTCTTGGTGCAAACGATCCGATTGAAATTGATATTTTTGATATAGATACATCCGTTAAAGGACTATTCCTATGCAGTGATGGTCTAACAAACATGCTAACGGATGAACAAATTGAAAAAATATTAAATAGTGATTTACCTATCGAAGAAGCTGTTGTTAAATTAATTAGAAAAGCCAATTCACGTGGTGGAACAGATAATATATCGATAGCTTATTTAAAAAAAGAAAGTGGTGATGACTAATGTTATCAAAGGGGCAAAAAATTAATGATCGATATGAGATTATTAAAAATATTGGCGAAGGTGGTATGGCAAATGTTTATCTAGCAAATGATACTATCCTAGATCGTAAAGTTGCTGTTAAAGTATTACGTGGCGATTTATCTAACGATGATAAGTTCATTAGACGTTTTCAAAGAGAAGCTTTGTCAGTATCAAACTTATCACATCCTAATATTGTCGAAGTATATGATGTTGGCGAAGAAGATGGAAGCCACTACATCGTTATGGAATATATAGAAGGTAAAACCTTAAAACAACTATTAAAAAAACGTGAATCTCTTACTTTAACTGAAGTAATTGACATTATGACTCAATTAACAGATGGAATTGCTCACGCTCACGAATCATATATAATTCATCGTGATATTAAACCGCAAAATATTATGATTGAAGATGATGGACGCATAAAAATAACCGATTTTGGTATTGCCATGGCCTTAAATGCCACACAATTAACACAAACCAATTCCGTTATGGGAAGTGTCCATTATTTACCACCAGAACAAGCAAGTGGTAAAAGTGCCACTGTTAAAAGTGACATTTACTCTCTAGGTATAATGATGTATGAACTACTTACTGGCAATGTTCCATTTAGAGGTGATAATGCCGTTGAGATTGCTCTAAAACACATGAAAGATAAAATACCTAGTGTTAGAAAACAAGATCCTTCTATTCCTCAATCAGTTGAAAATATTATTTTAAAGGCTACAGCTAAAAATCCACGAAATAGATATGATAGTGCAAAAGAAATGCATGAAGATCTACTTCATTGCTTAGATGAAGAACATGTTAATGATAAGAAAATTTCTTTTGTTTATCCCGAGAATGATTTAGATGGAGCAGAACCAATTTCAACCCAAAATGTCAAAACAAAAACTGACAAGAAGAAAAAGGAGGAACCTATGGAAAACACTGATGAATTTGTTAAAGAAATTAAACCAGAAGATGTTGAAGATGATGATGACAATGATGAAGATGAAGAGTTTTTCGAAGAACCTAAAAGAAGAAATACATTAATTACTATTCTTGCTGCTTTCTTTCTTATATTACTAATTACCGGCGGTATTTTTTGGTTAATAACCACCCGTGAAGTTAAAGATATAACCGTTCCTAAAGTTATTGGTTTAACTACTAACGAAGCAATTGAAAAACTCACAAAAGCTGGCTTCACCTATAATATTGAACAAAAAAATAGTGATACAGTCGAAGAAGGTGTTGTCATTAGCATTAACCCTAAAGCTGGTAGCACAAGAAAAAAAGGTGATACAATTACCATCTATGAATCAATTGGCGGAACATATCATTATCTCGAAGACTATACTGGCAAAAACTATAATGAAGTAAAAGCAAAACTTGACCTACTAAATATAAATGTTTTAGTTGAACCAAAAGATGTTGAAGATAAAGAAAAATATAAGGGAAAAGAAAACATTATTATTGACCAAAATCCAAAATATGAAAAAGATAAAGAAAAAGTTCTAATTGAAGAAGGAGATACAATAACACTATATATTCCAAATATTGTCAACGAATATCCAGATATGGTTGACGAAGGTTGGAGCCTATCAGATGTAATGGCCTTCACAAAAGAATATAAGTTAAATTTATCGGTTTCAGATAAAGATAATAATATTATCCCTGAAGACAAATATTCTGAATACAGTTCAAAAGTAGTAATTGAACAATCAAGACCAGTTGGTGATGCCATTATCGAAGGAATAACTTTAAAAGTTAAATTAAATGCTTCATATGAAATACCAGCAATTGACGAAAAAATAGATGAATAAACATTAAGGAGTAAACATGAAAGGAACAATCATTAAAAATATTAGCAATGACTACACCATTGATGCCAATGGTAAATTATATATTTGTAAACCTAGAGGAAAATTTAGAGTTAACAATTTAACCCCTCTTGTAGGTGATCATGTCATTTTTGATGATAAAAACAATTATATATTAGAAATAGAAAAGAGAAAAAACGAATTAATACGTCCAAGTATTGCTAATATTGATATTGCTGTTATTGTAACTAGCGCTAAACATCCTGATTTTGATACACATCTTTTAGATAAAACGCTAACAATTATCTCTTATAATAATGTTACTCCAATAATATACTTTACAAAATTAGACTTATTAAATGATGATGAAAAATCAAATATTAACAAATATATTGAATATTATCAGAAAATCGGTTATACAACAGCCACCAAAGTAGATGAATTAATGAGCATTATTAAAGGCAAAACAGTTGTATTTACTGGTCAAAGTGGTGCAGGAAAATCAACACTTTTAAATAAAATAAACCCCGAACTTAAATTAAATACTGATCAAATATCTTTAGCTCTAGGTCGAGGCAAACACACCACCAGACATACAGAATTATTTGATATTAATGGTACACTTATAGCTGACAGTCCAGGATTTTCTAAAATTGACTTTTTTGAAATGACACCAATTGATATACGAGACAACATGAAAGATATGTTTGATAATTTAGATAAGTGCAAATATGATGATTGTATGCATATATCTGAAGATGGTTGTTATGTTAAAGAGCAATTAAAAAACGGGAATATTCTTGAATCCAGATATAATAACTATCGTATTTTTATAAACAGGTGATTATATGAAAATATCAACATCCATTCTATCAACCAATGATAGATTTAAAAGTATTACAAAGCTAAATAATACTAGTACAGATTATATTCATATTGATAATATGGATAATAAATTTGTACCTAATTATCAACTACCAATAAATGAGGTAAATCAACTAGGAGAATATACTAATAAGCCATTTGATATTCATCTAATGAATATAGATCCTGAACCATTTATAAACAATTTAAAAGTAGATAACATTATATCTATTACTATTCATATTGAAATAGATAAAAATATAGATAAAATATTATCATTAATAAAAGAGAAAGGTTATCAAGCAGGATTAGCTATTAAACCAAATACTGATTTAAATTTAATTGATAAATACCTTAATAAAATTGATAAAGTTATTATGATGAGTGTTGAACCAGGTTTTGGCGGTCAAAAATTTATTGAAAATACAGCTGAAAAAATAAAAATATTAAGAGAAAAAAGTAAAGACTTAATAATCGAAGTTGACGGAGGAATCAATAACGAAACGATTAATTATATTAAAGACTATGCCGATATTGCCGTTGTAGGTTCATATATTACTAATAAAGAAAACTATGAAGAAGCAATTAATAATTTAAAAAAATAGTTGCTTTTTTTCTGTTTTAAAACTGTATTATTACACCATAATATTCATAGAATGTTATGAAAGGTGATAAAATGATAAGCAACTTTAATGAAGAAGCACAAGATATATTAGTTAAAGCAAAATTAGAAATGTTAGAATTAAAACATCCTTATGTAGGAACAGAACATCTAGTTCTTGCAATTTTACATACAAAAAATGAACTAAGTAAAAAATTAGAAAACTATAATTTAACATACAATAACTTTAAAAAAGAAATAATTAATATCATTGGAAAAGGCTCAAAAAAAAGTAACTTCTTTCTACATACTCCTTTGTTAAAAAAAGTTATCGAAAACGCAATAATGGATAGTAAAGATAATAATAATGGTATTGTAACACCTAATCATCTTTTTTCCGCATTACTAGATGTTGGCGAAGGAATAGCCATCAGAATATTTATAGGTATGAACTTAGACTTAGATGAAATGTATGATGACTTTACTTCAAAAATATATAATCGGAAAAAGCACGAAATTAAATTATTAATTGAAGAACTTGGCATTAATATCAACGAAAAAGCAAAAAATAATGAAATAGATCCCGTTTACGGCCGAGATGAAGAAATAAAAAAAATTGAAGAAATCTTATGTCGAAGAACTAAAAATAATCCACTTTTAATAGGTCCACCAGGTGTTGGTAAAACAGCTATTGTCGAAGGATTAGCAACTCTAATCGAAAAAGAACAAGTTCCAGAAAAGCTATTACATAAAAAAATAATTTCTTTAGATATGGCATCGGCCGTCGCTGGCACAAAATATCGTGGTGAATTTGAAGAAAGAATGAAAAAAATAATTAATGAAATTGAAAATAACAACGATATAATTTTATTTATTGATGAAATACATACCTTAATTGGTGCAGGAGGTGCTGAAGGAGCAATTGATGCATCAAATATCTTAAAACCTGCCTTAGCAAGAGGAAAAATAAAATGCATTGGTGCAACAACAACCGAAGAATACAAAAAACATTTTGAAAAAGATAAAGCCCTTGATAGAAGATTTCAAATGATAAACATTGAAGAGCCATCAGTTGAAGAAACCAAAAGTATTCTTTATAAACTAAAACCCATTTATGAATCATATCATAACGTTGACTTAACAGATGAAACAATAAATGAAATAATATCTTTAACCGAAAAATATATGCATCAGCGATTTAGACCTGATAAACAAATTGACATCTTAGACGAAGTATGTAGTAAAGTAAATATAGGAAAAAACAATAGTATTATAAAAGATAACAACAATTTAAAAGAAATAAGAGACAAGAAAGAATTATATATAAAAGAAAATAATATTAAAAAAGCCTATGAATATAAAATTAAAGAAACAAAATATAAAAATATGATGTCAACAAAAAAAGAAAGAAAAAAAGTCACCACAGAAGATATAGCGACAGTTATTAGCAACAAAACCTCTATCCCAATATATGAAATATTAAAAAATAACAAAAAAATTATTAATGAAATAGAAAAACAATTAAAAAAAGAAATAATTGGTCAAAACAATGCCATAAAAAAAATTATGAATATAACCAAAAGAATTAAATTAGGTTATCATGATAATAAATGCATCTCATTACTTTTAATTGGTCCGCCCGGTGTTGGTAAAAGTAAACTAGCAAATGTATATGGAAATATAATATCAAATCATAAGGTAATAAAACTTGATATGTCTGAATATTCTGATAGTATGTCCATTAGTAAATTTGTAGGTACAACCGCTGGATACGTTGGATATGATGATAATACTTATATACTAAGTAAAATTAAAGATAATCCAAATGCAGTTATCATACTAGATGAAATAGATAAAGCACATCCAAAATTAATAAATTTATTTCATCAAATACTTGAAGATGGGAAAATAAAAGATGCTAGGAACAATATAATAAACTTTAATAATAATATTATAATTATGACTACTAATAAAAATTGCACAAATAATAAAATAGGATTTAATAATCAAGATAATTACATAAATAAAGAATTGTTAGAGAATTTTGATAATAGTTTCATTAACAGAATTAATAACATAATTTTCTTTGAAAAATTAAATGAAGATAGCATGAAAATTATTATTAAAAAAGAATTAGACAATATTAAAGAAAAGTATAAAGAGTTAAATATTATTACAAATGATAATATTATTAATGAAATAATAGAAGAATCAGAATACTATAAAAATGGTGCACATAAAATAAGTAATATTATAAACAATCGAATTGAAAACATAATTATAGATAATATTATCGAAAACAAAAAAACAATTAATATTGATTCCATTTTTTCAAAGTAAATGATATAATAACTACTGGTGATGAATTATGACTGAATCATATTATAAACTATGTTTAAAAGAACTAGCCAGTATCGATAAACCTAAAAAATTATTATTACATAGTTGCTGTGCACCATGTAGTTCAAGTGTTATTTCTTTTCTAACAAATTACTTTGATATAACAATTATCTATTATAATCCAAACATCTCACCAAAAGAGGAATATGAAAAAAGAAAAGAAGAACAAATAAGATTAATTAAAACAATGAAAACTACTAACAAAATAGATATTATAGACTGTGACTACGACAATAATCTTTACGAAGAAAAGATTAAAGGATATGAAAACGAACCAGAAAGAGGAGCAAGATGCACAATCTGTTTTAAATTACGATTAGAAAAAACAGCTCAAATAGCCAAAGAAAAAAATTATGAATACTTTTGTTCTACCTTATCAGTTAGCCCATATAAAAACGCCAATCTTATAAATGAAATTGGCGAAGAATTATCGAAAAAATATAACATTAAATGGTTATATTCAGATTTTAAAAAAGCAGATGGATATAAAAAATCAATTGAATTATCAAAAAAATATAATCTATACAGACAAGATTACTGTGGATGTAAATATTCAAAAAGAAAAAATATATATGATTAAAAAAAGGAAAAAACATTTTCCTTTTTTATTATCCAACTATTTTAAAATACTGAAAAGCTTCATATCCTAAGAATACACAAGCAGCTATAAATATTACTATTGCTACAACCATAAAAAACTTATTATTAGCAAAACCTTTTGATTTTTTCAAAACAGGACCATTAACAGATTCTTGTGGTGCTTTTAATTCATCGGTATTAATAATTGGTTGATCAACGCCAAACTCTCTTAATGATTCAACATTCTCATCATTTGAAGATATTGCTTTACTTACATTATTAGCTGAATTATCATCAAAAACAAACTTTAAGTTAGTTTCTTTTGAACCATCAAATATTAATTTATTATCAGATGGCACATCACCTGGTGAAGGAATAGCTGATTGAATTAAAGAAGATTCCTCTTTAGCAAGTTCAGGTGGTGTCATCAATGGAACAGATTCAAAAGACATTGGTACTTTTTCTGATGGTACTTCAACAGGTGTTACAGGTAAAACAGGAGCAGCATTTCCAAAGAAAGCCTTTTCTGATTTAGACTCATTATTATTTAATACACTACCATTAATGCTTTCTTCTTTTGGAGCGTCAACCATTTCCAATTCATTATCCAATTTTTTCTCTGAACCATTTGGAACATCGCCTATTTTAAGATCATCAACAGCTTGATCTAAAGCATTAATAAGTTCAGGATTAGTAACTTGTTCGGTTAGTGGTGCCAAAGAAGGTTCTTCAGGTAAAACAGGTTCAACAGTAGGAACATTTTCAGGTTCCAATGTTTCTTCTTTTTGTGCTTCTTCAAGTGGAATTGTAACATTATCAATTGATGGTGTTGCTAATTCTACAGGAGCATCGACCGTAGTAGGTAATTCAACATCTTCTCGTGGCATTTCAGATAACTCAGACACAATAGGATTTTTAACTTTATAAAAATCTTCTCCTACCTTAGTAACAGCTTTTTTTACAGTTGCTACATATGTTTTAGTAACATTAATATTTTGTTCTTTATTAAATGATACATCAATAATTTCAACACTACCAGAACTTAACTTAACAGATGTCGAATCTAATTTATCAGCTTCATTATCAACAGAATACTTAATTAATTCTTTAACAATAGCATCAATTTTACCTTTAATCATACTATCATCAATATTGGCCATATTATATGTTCCATCTAAATTACCCACAATTTTAGAAACAAAAAGATTATCATTATCACTATCTCTTTCAATTGAATAAAGAACATATTTTTCACCATTTATACTAAAGCCACAAATAATTTTGGCATTCCTATCAATACTATGTTCATCAATTACTTTAACATTTTTACTTTCCATAATTCCTCCTAAGTAAACACACGTCGTGCCTACACTCCTACTATTAAATAAAGTATACCATATAATTTAAATATATTCAATATTTTTTTATAATTAAAAAAAGCAATTAAATGCTTTTTTCAATTAACAGATAATTACAATACCTAATGCGCTAAATACATTATAAGTAGATATATTTAAAGTATTATTAAATCTATTTTATTTTCCCTTAAAGTAATTTTTTAACAACTAATCATTTAGCAATAATAAATAAACCATATATGCAAAACAATTCTTAAAAAATTCATATACATATTTAGGCATTATTAACATCTACATGATTTCTATTTTCTTGTTTTTTATTCAATTCTTTAACTAAAACAAGTTTTTTCTGATTTACTCTTTCCTGTTCTAACGCACGTTTTCTCATCATTTCAATCTTAATTTTATTACCTAAAATTTTATTTTCCATATCGTTAATCTTGTTCATAATATCACGATATTCTGAAAAATCTCCTTTATATTGTTTAAATTTTTCATTATATTTCATTTTTAAACGAACAATATCATCCAATGTTGTATCAACAATTCTACTAGTACTATCTAAATCCCTAATAGCATTATTAATCATACTAGAGTAATCCATTGCTTCATATACCATTCTTCTAGTTTCCTCAAGTTCAAGATTTTTATATAAATTTTTTATTAAATTACCCGTAAGTAAGGTTTCAGTTGCAATTGAAGGAATAACGCCTTTCAAAGGACTTAACATTAACAACCCAAAAAACTTAAAACTATTTCTAAATAAAGCCCCAAACCCTTTTAAACGCAAATCAACTTGTTCATAAGAATCAATTTTACTAACACTTTTATCAATTTCATTTAATAATGCATTTTGATTTTCAACAAAACTGTCATAACTTTGATTAGTATAATCAACATTATAGACATCTTTTTTTAGTTTTTCAAAATCAATATCACGTTCTTTTAACTTTAATATTTCCTTTTTCTTATGTTCTTCAAACTCTTCAGTTTTTTCTTTAAGATCATCGAGTTTTAAATATAAATATTTATAAACATCTAATAACTTATAATCTTCAGTAACTGCTTTTAATTCATTATTTCCAAAAGTATTTCTTAATTTGATAATTTTATCTACCAAATCATTATTATCAATCTCAAGCAAATATTCAAAATCATGATTATCTTTCAAAAAATCATATTTATTTTTTAATTTATCTATTTTACATATCAAACTTTTAACTTGATCAAGTTCGCGTTGACAATTTTTTAAAACCTTACCATCACCATTTACTTCACTTAAAATGTATAGTTCACTTTGAAGTATTTCCATCTCATTAACAATCCTAATAAGGTCTTTTTTAATAAGGTTTATAATGCTTTTTTCAAGTTCTTTTACTTGTTTTTCAGATTTAATATCTATATCAGTCTGTAAATCATTCTTATTTTTGTTATACACATTTTTATTATCATAATTGTCGAATTTATCAATCTGCAAACTATTTTCCTTTTTATCAGTACTATCAAAATTAAAACCTTTTGCTCTATAAAAAGAAGTCTGCTTATTCTTTATCTCATTAATATCAATTTTGCTAATTAAATCTCTATTCCTTTTTCTATCATTATTATTCATAGAAGATGAACTAATATTCAAATCATGAAGATTGCCATTAACATCATTTTTACTAGTCACTTTATCTGAATCAGAATTAACAACTAAACCACCATAGACAAATATAGGAATAGCTGCTAAAACTTTTAAAAAATCGTTATATATTAAATTAGAATCTTTAATTTCCTCATCATTAACATTCTTTTTTCTTTTCTGATATAAAATTTGTTTAACACGTTCACTAAACTTTCCTTTATTTCCAGTTGAAGACATAATATCCCTCCAAATCATCATATATTATATCACATATATTAAAAAAAAGGCTAAAATTTAGCCTTTTAATTAATCTAAGAATTTTTCCTCAAGTACTTCAGCAGGTTCATCATCAAAGAATTCTTTCTCCAATGAATAACCAATGTCCATATATTCTTTAGCACCAGTTCCAGCAGGAATTAGTTTACCAATAATTACATTTTCTTTAAGACCATGTAAATTATCAACTTTACCCTTAACAGCAGCTTCTGTAAGAATACGTGTAGTTTCTTGGAATGATGCAGAAGCTAAGAATGAATCAGTCTGTAAACTTGATTTAGTTATACCAAGTAAAATTGGTTGTCCAATTGCAGGTTTCTTTCCTTGTAAAATTACATCCCTATTACCTTCAGCAAATTTATTAATAGAAACTACAGTACTTGGTAAGAAGTTAGTATCTCCAGAATCCATAATTCTGATTTGAGAAATCATCCTTCTAGCAATAAGTTCAACGTGTTTATCATTAATATCAACACCTTGGCTACGATATACTTTTTGTACTTCCTTAAGAATATATTGTTGTACAGTATTAGGATCAGTTACCATTAACAATTCTTTAGGACTAACGTTACCTTCAGTAAGTCTATCACCAGCTTGAACTTTATCACCCTTTTCAACTCTAAGTTTAGCACCATAAGCAGATAAATGTTCTCTAACTTCATTAGCATTCTTAATAAATATTTT
Organism: uncultured Clostridia bacterium; assembly: GCA_946619755.1. Classification (GTDB taxonomy): domain Bacteria; phylum Bacillota_I; class Bacilli_A; order RF39; family UBA660; genus RUG705. The sequence goes on along the minus strand of CAMOMI010000003.1, from coordinate 37,789 downwards.
TGTTCTACCTTTTTGATCTTCAATCTTAGAAACAGTACCATCAATTTCAGCTATTAAAGCTTTTCCTTTTGGAGTTCTTGCTTCAAATAATTCTTCAACACGTGGAAGACCTTGTGTAATATCTTCTCCACCAGCTACACCACCGGTATGGAATGTTCTCATGGTTAACTGAGTACCAGGCTCACCAATTGATTGTGCACCCATCGTACCAACTGCTTCACCAATCTCAACAATATTACCTGTTGCTAAATTACGTCCATAACATTTACAACATACACCATGATCAGTTCTACAAGTAAGAACAGTTCTTATTTCAACTTCTTCAATACCAGCAGCAATAATCTTATCAGCAATGTTTTCAGTTATTAGTTCATTAGCACCAACAATAATTTCTTTAGTATTAGGATCAATTACCTTTTTATTAGTAAATCTTCCTAAAATTCTATCATAAAGTGGTTCAATAACACCATCTTTATCATCTTTAAACGCAGATACTCTAACACCTTCAGTTGTTCCACAGTCATCTTCTCTAACAATTAAATCCTGAGCAACATCAACTAGACGTCTTGTCATATATCCAGAGTCAGCTGTCTTTAAAGCTGTATCGGCACTACCTTTTCTAGCACCATGTGTAGATAAGAAGAACTCAGATACTGATAATCCATCTCTAAATGAAGATTTAATTGGAATTTCAACAGGTTCACCATTAGGCTTAGCCATCGTACCACGCATACCAGCTAATTGTACGAAGTTAGAAATTGAACCACGAGCTTTAGAGTTCATCATTATGAAAATTGGATTATCTTCATATTCTTCACTCTTTGCATAACCTTCTAATTCTTTTTCAATATCTTTTTTAGCCTTATCCCAAACGCTAATTACTAAGTCAAATCTTTCTTTATCTGTAATTAAACCTCTTTGATATTGTTTATTAACCTTCTTAACTTCAGCTTCGCTTGCTTCAATAATAGCATCCTTATTCTTACTAGTTACAACATCAGCAGCTGATATTGTAATACCAGAATAAGTTGAATACTTAAATCCTAAATCTTTAAGTTTATCAAGCATGATTGAAGTTTCAGTAGTTTTATATTTCTTAAACATTTGAGCGATTATCTTCTCAAGTGTTCCCTTTTTAAAAGCTTCTGCCTTTGGAATTTCTTTAATCTTTTCAGGAATGTTTTCTCCAGGTGCAATAAAATATTTATTTGGAGTATATTTTTCGATATTTTCATCTGTTGGCTCATTTACATATGGAAATGAATCAGGTAATATTTCATTAAATATTAACTTACCAACTGTAGTGACTAAATATTGGTTTTTATGACTATCTAAAAATACCTTATGTTTAAATGAATTAACAGGCACTACAATTCTAGTATGTAAATCAACTTCTCTTCTATTATATGCCATAATAGCTTCATTTGAATTCTTAAATACTCTTCCTTCACCTTCATGTCCAGGTTTTTCCATTGTAATATAATAATTACCTAAAATCATATCCTGACTTGGTGTAACAATAGGTTTTCCATCTTTTGGACTTAAAATATTATTAGCACCTAACATTAAGATTCTAGCCTCTGCTTTTGCTTCTTCAGATAGTGGTACGTGTACAGCCATCTGGTCTCCATCGAAGTCAGCATTAAATGCTGTCGTAACAAGTGGATGAAGTCTAATAGCTTTTCCTGATACAAGCTTAGGTTCAAATGCTTGAATACCTAATCTATGTAGTGTTGGAGCACGGTTTAACATAACAGGGTGCTCTTTAATAACCTCTTCGACTACATCCCATACTTTTGGATCTCTTGTATCAATCATCTTTTTAGCTGATTTAATATTATTAGCAATTTCTTTGCTTACTAAACCATTAATAACATGTGGCTTAAATAATTCAAGTGCCATTTCCTTAGGAATACCACATTGATACATTTTCAAATCTGGTCCAACAACAATAACTGAACGTCCAGAATAGTCAACACGTTTTCCTAGTAAGTTTTGACGAAAACGTCCTTGTTTACCTTTTAACATACTAGATAGTGACTTAAGTGCTCTATTGCCAGCTCCAGTTACACTTCTACCCCTTCTTCCATTATCAAATAATGAGTCAACCGCTTCTTGAAGCATTCTCTTTTCATTTTGAATAATAATTGAAGGAGCATTTAATTCAACTAATTTTTTTAATCTATTATTTCTATTAATAACTCTACGATATAAATCATTTAAATCTGATGTTGCAAATCTACCACCATCAAGTTGAATCATTGGTCTAAGTTCTGGTGGAATAACAGGAAGTGCCTCTAAAATCATCCATTCAGGTTTATTACCTGATTTAGCAAATGAATCAAGTACATCAAGTCTTTTTACTAATCTTATTTTTTTCTGACCAGTTGCTCCATCTAGTTCCTTTTGAAGTTCTTCAAGTTCTTTATTAACATCTAACTCAGATAACAATTCTTTAATTGCTTCTGCACCCATACCTACTCTAAATGTATTACCATATTTTTCGTAGTATGCTCTATATTCTTTATCTGACAAAGTTTGTTTTTTCACAAGTGTTGTTGCTCCAGGATCTAGAACAACATAAGATACAAAGTAAATTACTTCTTCCAAATCTCTTGGAGACATATCAAGGCATAATCCAATATAAGATGGAATACCTTTAACAAACCAAATGTGACTTACTGGTGTAGCAAGTTCAATATGTCCCATACGTTCACGACGTACTTTTGATTTTGTAACTTCTACACCACATCTATCACAAACAATATTTTTATATCTTAGTCTCTTGTACTTACCACAACTACATTCATAATCGCGCGTAGGTCCAAATATTTTTTCACAGAACAAACCATCTCTTTCAGGTTTTAATGTTCTATAATTAATAGTCTCTGGTTTTAATACTTCACCATAACTCCATGCTCTAATATCATCAGGTGATGCAATTCCAATTTTTAAAGCTTTAAACTTATTTGCTTCTAACATTAGAAATCACCTCCCATTTCATCATCATCAAAGTCTTCTAGACCATCACCATACTCATCTGGTAAATCAAGTTCATCATCATCTTCCTCGCCAAAATCAGACTCATCACTATAATCATCTTCACTGACATCACCAAATAATTCTGGTTTAACTATTTCTTCAGATAATGGCATATCATCATCTTCATCATCTTTTTCAAGTTCAGTAATACTTACTGTCTCATCTTCATTATTAATTACTGATATATTCAAACCTAATGCTTGGAATTCTTTAATTAATACTCTAAATGATTCAGGAATACTTGGATCAGGTAAAGGTTGTCCTTTTACAATTGATTCATATACTTTTACTCTTCCTAAAACATCATCTGATTTATATGTAAGTATTTCTTGTAAAACATGACTAGCTCCATATGCTTCAAGAGCCCAAACTTCCATTTCTCCAAATCTCTGTCCACCAAATTGTGCTTTACCACCAAGAGGTTGTTGTGTAACCAATGAATAAGGTCCTGTAGCTCTTGCATGTAACTTATCATCAACCATGTGATGAAGTTTAATCATATACATAACACCAACATTTATTCTATTATCAAATGGTTCTCCAGTACGTCCGTCATATAAAACTGTTTTTCCATCAGGTTCCATTCCTGCCTCAGCCATCATCTTAGCAATATCATCTTTCTTAGCACCATCAAGTACTGGTGTAGCAATATGAACGCCTAACTTCTTACAAGCCATACCCATATGAAGTTCAAGAATCTGTCCTATATTCATACGAGAAGGAACACCTTGTGGATTTAACATAATATCAACTGGTGTACCATCTGGTAAATATGGCATGTCTTCTTGTGGTAAGATTAAGGAAATAACACCCTTATTACCATGACGACCAGACATCTTGTCGCCGACTTGAATTTTACGTTTTTGAATAATATATACTCTAATAACTTTTGACACACCACTAGGCATTTCATCATTATCAGCTTTTGTATAAATTTTTACATCGTGAACGATACCATCTCCTCCATGAGGAACAGTAAGTGAAGAGTTTCTAACTTCTCTTGTTTTTTCGCCAAATATAGCATGTAATAATTTTTCTTCACTTGTAAGATCAGCCATTCCTTTTGGTGTTACTTTACCAACAAGAATATCGCCTTCCTTAACTTCAGTACCAATTCTAATAATTCCGTTTTCATCAAGGTTCTTTCTAGCATCCTCACTAACATTAGGAATATCTCTTGTTATTTCTTCAGGCCCTAATTTTGTATCACGACATTGAATTTCATAGTCCTCGATATGTAAGGATGTATAAACATCATCTTTTACTAATCTCTCATTCATAATGACAGCATCTTCAAAGTTATATCCATTAAATGTCATGAAAGCAACAACTACATTCTTACCTAAAGCAAGTTCTCCCATATTAGTACTTGGTCCATCTGCGATAATTTGACCTTTTTTAACTTTATCTCCTGCTCTTACGATAGGAAGTTGATTTGTGCATTCACCTTGGTTAGCTCTTTCAAATGTTGTCAATGTATAAATATCTTCAGCTTTAGCATTTTTAATAACAATTTTTTTAGCATCAACATAATCTACAATACCATCTGCTTTAGCTCTAACTACTGCACCACTATCACGAGCAGCTACATATTCAACACCAGTTCCAACATAAGGAGCCTCAGTTGTTAATAATGGTAACGCCTGACGCTGCATGTTAGCACCCATCAAAGCACGTGTTGCATCATCATGTTCCAAGAATGGAATTAAACTTGTAGTAATAGATACAACCTGTTGTGGACTTACGTCAATATAATCAACTTGTTGAGCAGGTATAATTACATTTTCACCATTATATCTACCAGCTACTTGAGCATCAGTTATCATATCATTTTCATCAACATTAACTGTTGCTTGAGAAATATAGAAATCTTGCTCTTCAGAAGCTGTTAAATAATCAACTTGATCTAGTAATTTCTTATTTTCAACTTTACGATATGGAGTCATAATAAATCCATATTCATTAATTTTAGCATAACTAGCAAGTGAAGTAATAAGTCCAATATTTTGTCCTTCTGGAGATTCAATTGGACATATTCTACCATAGTGGCTAGCATTAACGTCACGAACTTCAACACCAGCTCTATCTCTAGATAATCCACCAGGTCCTAAAGCTGATAATCTTCGTTTATGTGTAAGTTCAGCAATCGGATTAACTTGATCCATAAATTGAGATAATTGGCTACTACCAAAGAATTCCTTAATAACAGCAGTTACAGGTCTAATATTTATTAATGTTTTTGGAGTAACTGTTTCCATATCTTGTGTAGTCATTCTCTCACGAATAACTCTTTCCATTCTACTAAAACCAATCTTGAATTGATTTTGTAAAAGTTCACCAACTTGTCTTATTCTTCTGTTTCCTAAATGATCTATTTCATCATCATGTCCAATACCATCCATCAAATTTAGATAATAAGAGACAGATGCATAGAAATCAGATATTGTCAAAGTCTTGACATCTATTGACTGATCATTACCTATAACTTTAACTTTTTTCTTTGGATTAAGTGGGGAATATACATATAATACTTGAATCATATTTTTATCATTTAAATCAGTATTAATTTTTGCTTCAACCATTCCATATCCATTTTTAAGATATTTTTCTAATTCTAAAACAACATCTTTAGTAAGTAAAGTTCCATCAGTAAATTTAACTTCACCATCAATTACAACATCTTGTGCTAAAACCTTACCAACTAATCTATCAGTTATATTTAATCTCTGATTAAACTTATATCTACCAACTTTAGCTAAATCATATCTAAAATTATCAAAAAATCTTGTAATTAATTGGTTTTTAGAACTATCTAACGTTGTAGGTTCACCAGGTCTTAATTTTTCATATATTTCAATTAAGGCTTCATCAGTATTCTTTGTTGAATCTCTTTCTAATGTATTTTTTAAATATTCATTATTATCAAATAAATCTAATATATCTTTATCGCTTGATAATCCAAATGCTCTTAGCAATGTTGTAAGTGGAACTTTTCTAGTCCTATCTATTCTTACATACAATACATCTTTGGCATCTGTTTCATATTCTAACCATGTTCCTCTTGTAGGAATTACTTTAGATGCAAACACTGGTTTTCCATTTTTATCTACCTCACGGGAAAAATATACACTTGGAGATCTAACCAATTGTGATACAACAACCCTTTCAGCTCCATTAATGATGAAAGTACCATAATCAGTCATCAAAGGCATATCTCCTAAGAATATTTCTTGTTCCTTAACTTCACCTGTCTCATTGTTAAACAATCTAGTTTGCACTTTTAAAGGTGCAGCATAAGTGATTTGTCTATCTTTACATTCCTTAATTGAATATCTTGGAGTATCAAAAACATAATCATTAAATTCTAAAGATAAACTACCATTAAAACTTTCTACAGGAGAAAAATCTTTAAGTACTTCCCCAACCCCTTCTGTTGCGAACCATTGATATGATTCCTTTTGAATTGCCAATAAATCGTCTAATTCCAACGAATTTTTAATCATAGAAAAGTTTCTTCTTTTTCTATAATCGCCACTTTGCTTTAACTTATAAGCCATTAATTTTTCACCCCAATACCATATATTTTTTTAAAGTTTTCCCACGCCTAAAAAGACGTGTTACCAATATATAATACTAGCACCATAAAAGTAAAAAGTCAACGAAATATTTACTTTTTGTCATTTTTTTAACACTTTTTCAAAACATATCTATAAATTTAGAAAAAATTAAAAGATATAGTTTTTACTATACCCTTTTTCTTTCATACAAAAATATATCGAAATCTATATTATTTTGATTATTATTTTTAATTAAAGTTCTCTTCCATTCTTTTTTGTTAAAATTTGGAAAAAATGTATCCGCTTCGTCATCAGTAGCAGATATTTCTGTTAAATATAATTTACTGGCATAAGGAAGAAATTGTTTATAAATTGATGCTCCTCCACAAATAAATATCTCTTCATCACTATCTTTATATTTTTCAATAATAGGTTCAATGCCATTTACACATTCAACATTTTCGATAGGATCATATGACACAACTATAATATGTCTACCAGGTAAATTACCTGGTAAAGACTTATAGGTATTATATCCCATCACTACAATATGGCCCATTGTTGTCTCTTTAAAGAACTTCATATCATCTTTAAAATGCCATATAAGCGTATTATTCTTTCCTAATTCTCTATTTTTTCCAACAGAAGAAATCATACTAATCATATTATCACATCCTACTGTGCAATTGGAAAACTAATTTTACCATGATGTTGATATCCAACTACTTTTATATCTTTAATATCTTTAGAATTATCTATTTTAAAGAAATCAGTTACCTCTGGATTAATCCATAATTTTGGAGCAGGCAAATCAGGTAGTGTATCATATCTTTCTATTTGTTCCTTAATGCCATCAACTTGATTTACATATATATGAGCATCCTTTATAGACCAATACATTTTACCAGGCTTTAAACCAGTACAATGTGCTATTAAACAAAGTAAAGTAGCATATTGTGTAACATTAAATGGTAATCCTAGTGGCACATCGCAACTTCTTTGATGAACCCAACAATTAAGTTTACCATCAGTTACATCCCATTCACTACTCCAAACACATGATGGAAGTACTGCTGTTTTAATATAATCATCTTGCCACATCGTCATAAGCATTCTTCTATCAGTTGGATTATTCTTAATCGTATCAATAAGCCTTTGTGTATTTTGAAATTTATTATTTATCCATCCATATGCAGTTCCAATTGTATGTGCCCATTCTTTTCCAAAATCTTTTACAACTTCTTTTTTTACTAATTTACCATTTTCATCAGGCAACATCTGAGTTGCATACCATTTACCATCCTCTTGTATTTCCCATTCATCCCAAATATGAACATTTCTATCCTGTAACCATCTAACATCGTTAGATTGCACTTGATATATCCATAGCATTTCAACAATAGCCTGTCTAAAAAACAATTGCTTTGTAGTTAAAGCGGGAAATTCTTTAGATAAATCAAATTCAAGCGTATAAGCAGGAATTTTAATAGTGTCAGTGCCTGTCCTATTTGGTACCCTTTTACCATCTTTTAAAATTTTTTTACATAATTTTATGTATTCTTTATCCCATTTGCTCATATTCGTTATACCTCATCATTCTTTCAATTTGTTTTTTTCTCATAGTACAATCATTAATAAATTCTTCCGGTTTTATTGAATTATATATTAATAAATTCTCTAAAATGGATTTAACATTTTTAAGTAACATAATATATCTTAATCTGGTATCATCATCATTTAAAAGAAATTCTCTTGTTCTTTCACGTCCTTCATTATATAAAGGTATTTCTCCTAAAAATTGTTCGTCTGTCAAATCAACAATTTTATCATCAATTAAATTATAATAATAGCTTCCTATTGAAGTCATACAACACATTATTTTGCCACCATAACAATCATTAACAACTAAAGCAGTTACATCAGATTGTCCTAGACTTTTATTATCTTTATTAAATTTATCTCTTAACAATGGTATACATGTATCGATAGTCCAAGCCATATATAATATTTTTTTAAATGATTTAATATCCATAAACCCTCCTATATTTAATTATATCATATATTTTTCTCTAAGACTACAAACAATAATAATTTATTAAATTTTAATAACATACTAGAATCAAATATTATTTTAATGTATAATAATAATGAAAGAAGATGATAATATGAAAAAATTAGTAATTGTTAGACATGGTCAAAGTTTATGGAATTTAGAAAACAAATTTACAGGATGGACTGATGTTGGATTATCAGATAAAGGAATACAAGAAGCAAAAAATGCTGGTAAACTATTAAAAGAGAATAATTATCAATTCAATCAAGCATTTACAAGTGTTTTAAAAAGAGCAAATGACACCCTATATTATATTTTAGATGAACTTAATGAAAGAAATATTCCAATTAATTACAGTTATAAACTAAATGAAAGACACTATGGTGCCCTACAAGGTTTAAACAAAGACGAAACAAAAGAAAAATATGGTGAAGAACAAGTAAAATTATGGCGAAGAAGTGCCGACGTTAGACCACCAGAATTAACAGTTGACGATGATAGATATCCAGGACATGATCCAAAATATAAAGATTTAACAAAAGAAGAATTGCCATTAACCGAAAACTTAATTGACACAATTAAAAGGGTCACTGAATATTGGCAAAGTGACATTGCACCAGCCATACAAGATGGCAAAAATGTTATAATCGTAGCTCATGGAAATAGTCTAAGAGGATTAATTAAATATCTAGATAATTTATCCAATGATGAAGTAATAAAATTAGAAATAGATACTGGTAGACCAATATGCTATGAATTAGACGATAATTTAAAACCAATAAAACACTATTATATCGATGAAACTAAGTAGTTAGTTTCATTTTTTTGCATAAAAAAAGAAGTCCTAAGACCTCTTTAAAATTCTAAATTCTAGACTACTTAAGTTCTACAGTAGCGCCAGCTTCTTCAAATTGTGCTTTAAGTTGTTCAGCTTCAGCCTTGTCAACGCCTTCTTTAACGTTTCCGCCATTGTCAGCAATATCCTTAGCTTCTTTTAATCCTAAACCTGTAATATCTCTAACGATTTTAATAACAGCAATCTTGTTAGGACCAGCAGCAGTTAATACAACGTTAACTTTAGATGGGCCTTCTTCAACAGCAGCAGCTACTGGACCAGCAGCAACAGCAACAGCTGATGGATCAACACCAAATTCCTCCTTCATTGCATCAACTAATTCTTTAATTTCAAGAATTGACATTTCTTTTAAAGCACTAATAAAATCTTCTTTATTTAATTTAGCCATTTTTATTTCCTCCTTTATTTTTTATTAATTTTCTTCTTTTTCCTTAGCATATAAATCTAAGCATATAGATAAGTCGCGAACTGTTCCCATAAGACCAGCAGCTAATTGTGTTAGCAATGTCTCTCTTGATGGAATTGCGGCATATCTCTTCAAGTCTTCTAAATTTGCAACTTTTCCTTCAACTATTCCAGCCTTAAGTTCTAATGCTTCATGTTCTTTAGCAAAATCATTTAAAACCTTTACAATTGAAAGTTCATCTGTACCAAATGATACTGCACTAGGACCAGCTAAATATTCATTCATATCAATATTTAACTCATCAAGTGCTCTCTTAGTCAAAGTATTTTTATATACCTTATAGTCAGCGCCACTTTCTCTTAACTTTTTTCTAAGTTCAGTAACTTCTGCCACACTAAGACCACGATAATCAAACAATACAACAGACTTAGCATTTTCAAATTTATCTTTAATTTCAGATACTACAGCTGCCTTTTGTTCAATAATCTTTGCATTTGCCACTATTTACACATCCTTTCCTATGCCATAAATAAAAGTCCCCATTACTGAGGACTAAAAAACACTAATTATTTTTTTATTCCTCGGTAAGATTTTTAAACTTCCGTCCTTACTGTCTTTGGCATAAATTTCTCGTTCGTTTTAAATTATATAATATTATTTATTATTTGTCAAATGAATTTAAATCAATTTTAACACCAGGACCCATTGTAGATGAAATTGAAATGTTTTTAACATAATTTCCTTTAACACTAGCTGGTTTAAGTTTTAATATAGTACCTACAAAAGCATTTAAGTTTTCAGCTAACTTAGCAGCATCAAAACTTGCTTTTCCAATAATACCATGTATATTACCAAAACTATCAGTTCTGTATTCAACTTTACCTTTCTTAGTATCTTCTACAGCCTTTTTAACATCCATTGTAACTGTTCCAGTCTTTGGATTTGGCATAAGTCCTTTAGGTCCTAAAATTTTACCTATTTTACCAAGCATTGGCATCATTTCTGGAGTAGCAATAATTACATCATATTCGAACCAATTTTCTTTTTCAATTTTTTCGATTAAATCAGCGTCTCCAACAAAATCAGCGCCAGCCTCTTTAGCTGCTTTAGCTTGATCACCCTTAGCAAGCACTAATACAGTTTGACTCTTACCAGTACCATTAGGTAAAACAACAGCACCTCTTAATTGTTGATCTGCTTTTCTAGTATCTAAGTTCATATTCATAGCAACTTCTACAGTTTCATCAAATTTTGCACTTGAAGCTTCTTTAACAATCTTAACAGCTTCTTCTACTGTATATGCTTTTTTCTTATCAACTTTTTCTACTACTGAAGCATATCTTTTACTCTTCTTCATAATTTCCTCCTTATGTGGTCTCGCGGACTAAATCCTTCCACATAGGCATTAACCTATATGTATTAATTTAATTATTCTTCTACTTTAATTCCCATGTTACGAGCAGTTCCTTCAACTATCTTCATAGCATGTTCAACGTCATATGCGTTTAAATCAGGTAATTTAGTTTCTGCTACTTCCTTAAGTTGATCCTTAGTAATTGTAGCAACTGTTTCCCCTTTAGATGCACCAGATTTTACTTTAGCAACTTTCTTAAGTAAGAATGCAGCTGGTGGAGTCTTTAATACGAAATCGAAAGTTCTATCTTCATAAATAGAAATTTCAACTGGTAATACGTCCCCTCCCTTATCTCTAGTAGCATCATTAAATTTTGTACAAAATTCTTGTAAATTAATACCTGCTGGTCCTAACACTGTTCCAACTGGTGGAGCTGGTGTAGCTTTTCCTGCAGGAATTTGCAATTTAATTTTCTTTGCAATTGCTTTTGCCATCGAATTACACCTCCTATATAATGTATTTCGCGAGTGGTCATAATAGCCGTCCGCAGCCTCCCACTAATTTCTTTAACTATATAATAATACACAGTCGCGAAAGTAATATACCATAAACTTTTATAAAATGCAATATTTTTTTATTTTAAATTTTCAATTTGTGAAAGTTCTACTTCTACTGAAGTTTCTTGACCAAACAAGTCTAGCAATAATTCAACATTCTTCTTTTCAAGATCATATTTGTTAACTTTACCAACCATTCCTTTAAATGGTCCATCTGTAATTTTAACTTGTTTTCCTTCGGCTAAATCATTAGCAAGATCTAATCTAGACATTCCCATATTATTAAGAATTCTATCTACTTCTTCTGGTAATAGAGGAATAGGTTTAGCACCCTTACCTGATGATCCAATAAATCCAGTAACACCTTGAGTATTACGAACAATAAACCATACTTCATCAGACATAATCATTTCAACCAAAACATATCCAGGAAACATTTTTTTAATTTTTTCCTTTTTAACACCATCTTTGTATTCCACAATAGTTTGTTCAGGGACTATTACTCTAAAAATACTTTCTTGAATATCAGATGAATTTTTAATCATCATATCTAATTTTTCTTTAACTTTATATTCATATCCGCTAACTGTATTAACTACATACCATTCTTTTTTCATTATTTTGCCAAACTCCTTACTAATAAAGCTATCCAATCAATTCCATAAAAGTATAATCCAAAAAACATAACAAACATAATTGAAGCAACTGAATATTTAACCAATTCTTTACCATTAGTCCATTTAATTCGCTTAGTCTCCTTAGCAACACCTTTAAAATATTTACCAATTGCCTTAAAAATATTTACTTTAATTTTCTTTTCTTTTTTTGTTTCTTTTTTTGAAACAACATTACTACTCTTTTTTTTGCTTTTTTCAACAGATGCTGTTGAAACCTTTTTTGTTTCTTTTTTTTCTTCCTTTTTCATTTTAACCTCCACATTAATTCAAAATAAAAACACCTTCGTGCTGACTAAAATATAACATACTTTAATAAAATTGTCAACAAAATTAAGTGCTTTTATTATTTTTTTAATCTTTTAATTAATTCATTAACATGTTCTTTTTTTAATCCGCCATTATAAAAACTTGTTTTAATAAGTTTACTTAATATTTCTTGATCATAATCATCAAAAATATCATCATCTATAATAACATAATCATCAACTTGATAATCTATTAAATATTTTTTTATTCCTGCACCTCTATCACTACCATTATCAATAGTAAAATCAATAATAGGAAGTCCTCTTTTTATTAATTCTCTTACTACATAAGGAAATATTTTAAGTTTCTTCCAACTAGAAATAATAACAACCTTAACATCAGTTCCATTAAGAGCATTTTTTAACATCAATAATTTATTAATATCAATATCCAACATTTGCCTTTTTAGTAAAAAATCAATATCATCCTTATTATATAAAGAATCCTTATATAATCTTTTCACATCATCATGATTTTCTCTAAAATACTCATCACTATTTAATACACCATCAATGTCTAAAAATAAAATTTTCATAAACAACATCACCTTTTCTACATAATTATATCAACAATCCTGTTGATATAAAAAATAAGAATTGAAGAGTTCAATCCTTATTGGTACTACATAACTTTTTCTGATACTGATGGTCTAACGTTAATTGCTTGAAGTCCTTTTGGAGTTTCAATAAGATCGAATTCTACTCTTTGGCCTTCTGATAAAGTCTTATAACCATCTTGTTTAATAGCAGAATAATGAACAAAAATATCTTCATTTTCTGCATAGTCAATAAAGCCATAACCCTTTTCATTGTTAAACCACTTTACGTTTCCAAACATCTCTTACACCTCACAATCTAGTAATCACTTACAACTTAATTATAATAGATGATAATTAACTCTGCAATAAAATTTAAACCACAATTTTCGACATATTTTATGCAACTAGAGTAAATTACCAAAGACTATTCTACCACATAAAATATTATTTTAAATAAATCAACCCTAAAAATACCTATTTAATGCCCTATATTAAAATTATTAAATAAAAAAGAGCAATAAAATGCTCTAATTAATTTTAATATTCATCAAACTTAGTAACCTATCCAAATCATCAGTATTAGTAAAATTAATTTCTACTTTTTTTCCATGAACTTTTACTTTAGTACCAAAATATTCACTTAATGCTTTTTCTAAATAAACAAATTCATTGTTTTGATTATTTGTTCTCGTAATTGGATTTTTCCTCTTAACATCTGTACTTTTACTTAATTCTTCAAGTTCTCTAACAGAAAGATTATCTTCAACAATTTTCTTAGCATATTCGCGAATCTTATCTGTATCGTCAAGTTTACTTAACTCTCTAGCATGCCCCATAGAAATTTTACCATCAAGCACCATATTCTGAACAGATGTAGGCAAATTTAATAAGCCTAAGATATTAGTAATACTACTTCTGCTCTTACCTATTTTACTCGCAAGTTCATCCTGAGTTATGTGTAAGCTGTCAATTATACCTTTATATGCCCAAGCTAATTCAATAGCAGTTAAATTTTCTCTTTGAAGGTTCTCAAGTAAAGCAATTTCTCTCATTAGTTCATCAGAAAAATCTTTAATAATTGCAGGAATTTTATCTAAACCAGCTAATTTAGACGCCCTAACACGACGTTCTCCAGCTATCAAATCATAGCCTTTTAAACTTTTCTTAACAATAATGGGTTGAAACACTCCATAATTTTTAATTGACTCCGCTAATTCTTTCAAAGCTTCTTCATTAAAAGTTTTTCTTGGTTGATATGGATTACTTCTAATTTCTGATAGAGGTATCTCTTGAATATCAGATTCATCTGCCGAATCTAATATACTTGATTCAAATGAATTAAAATCTAGTACCTCACTATCAAATAATTGTTCTAATCCTCTACCCAACGCTTTCTTCTTTTGATCCATTTCTCTCTATTACCTCCTTAGCTAAATTAAGATATGCTTTAGTACCCTTACCTCTTGGATCATACTCTAAAATAGTTTTTCCATGACTAGGAGCCTCAGCCAACTTAATTAATCTTGGTATAATGGTATCATATACTCTTTCCTTAAAAAATTCTTTTATACTACTTATAACTTCTAATCCTAAATTAGTATTAACACTAAGCATTGTTAATAAAACACCTTCAATATCTAAATTAGGATTTATTTTTCTTTGAGCTAACATAATTGTATTAATTAATTGCATAATACCTTCAAGGGCATAATATTCACACTGTACAGGAATAAGCACTGAATCAGCTGCTGCTAAAGCATTTGTTGTAAGTAATTCCAACGAAGGAGGACAATCAATTAAAATATAATCATATTTATCCTTTACCTTATATAATTCATCCTTAAGACGCATAATTCTATTAAAATTTGTTTCGGTACCTTTATATCTACGCTCAAGTTCAATAAGTTCCATATTAGCACCTGCCAAATTAAGATATGCGGGAATAATACTCAAATTAACATTTTTTGTTCTAACAATTGCATTTTCAATTGATGATTTCATTGTCAATACTTCGTAGACACTACTTCCAATATTTCGTTTATCTATACCTACACCAGTTGTGGCATTTCCTTGAGGATCTAAATCAACCATTAATACTTTTTTACCAAGCACTCCCAAAGATGCAGATAAATTAATACTAGTTGTCGTCTTTCCAACGCCACCTTTTTGATTAACTATTGCAATAATTTTACCCATGTTACTTCACCTCATCTAGTATATTTATAAATGACAGAACCACCATTCATTTTAATATTCGTCATACATATTCATAATATATTTTATCAAAAAAAAATAAAGTTGAAAAGACCAAATCAATTTTTTATTATAAAATAATATTATAACCTCTTAAAATATTATATTAGACATATAAAATAATATAATCTATATGTAAAATACCAAATTATTTGACATTTTTTAATTAGTATGCTAAAATAATCGGCCAAGAAACGGAGGAATTATGGAAAATATTACTAGTGCTATTAGTGTTCAAGTAGATTCGCAAGATAAAGAAATGGCCAACGATATCTTAAAAAGTCTTGGTTTAAATATGAGTACCTATGTTAATATGGCTATTAAACAATTGTTATACACTAATGGTTTACCTTTCGAAGTAAAAAATCCGACAGCAAATGAATATACAACAAACAAAACAAATATTAACGAAACAATTAAAGAAAAAAGTGTGAATAACTACAATATTACAACAATGCCAAATTTAGTAGATTTCATAAATAATAATTAAAAAGTAATAAAAAGGGGTAAAAATGATATATTTAAGTATTAAATTCATTAACGATATAATTAATAGTATTAATCTTACATACAAACTTGGAATTAATATGATTACATACTGTATTAAAGTAATTTTTTTACCATTTAGATTAATAATATTAAAGAAAAAAGGAAGATTAATATGACAGAAAATATGACAAAACAATTAATAAAAATGAAAAAAGAAATTGCAAATAATAATAAAGATATTGATGAATTATATCATACATTTTGGATTAATACATTAATACAATTTAGAAAAAGCAATAATAAAATAGGAGTATATTTCTGGCTACAAAAACAAACATGCGATAATTATACATTATTTTATTATGATGATAATGGTTTAAATGAAAAAAATATTAAAATGAATGAAAATGAAAAAGAAATCATTATAAAAAGATTAATTGATGATGGTTTTGAAATTGCTGAAACTAAAAACAAAAGTATATTATTAACAATTAAAAAAGAGGCAATAATTAACTATATAAATAGTGAATACCATAAAGAAAATGAAAAAGAGCATATTTATAAAATGCCAATTACACCATTTGCTGAAACAAGAAGAAGAAAATAAAATTACAAAATTAAGAATAAATTGGAACAAAAAGAATAAAAGGATTTTAATAAAGACGCATTTAATTATGCGTTTTTATTATGACTATTATTTACTTAACAATAATTATTTGCTATAATACATAACGAGTTGGAGGTGTAAAATGAATCATATTGATATTATCAAAGAATTAAATAACACTAAAGATGAATATCTTGTCATTGGTGTCTCTTCCGGTCCAGACTCTATGGCATTACTCCATATGTTAATAAATAATACCAATAAATTAATTGTTTGCGCACATATTAATCATAACGTCAGAACAAACAGTGATAAAGAACAAAAATATTTAAAACAATATTGTAAAGATGAACATATTATTTTTGAAAGTATGAAAATAGATTCATATAAGGAAACCAACTTTGAAAACGAAGCCAGAAAAAAAAGATATGACTTCTATGAAAAAATACTAAAAAAATATCATTCGCATACTCTATTGCTTGCCCATCATGGTGATGATTTAATTGAAACAGTTCTTATGAAAATGATTAGAGGAAGTAATCTTGAAGGGTATGCAGGAATCAAAATCTATTCAAAACAAAAAGATTATACTATTGTAAGACCACTTTTGTATTTAACAAAAAAAGATATTATAGTATACAACAAAGAAAAGAATATTAAATATTATATTGATAACACAAACGAAGACACAAAATATACAAGAAATCGAATTCGTAAAAATATCCTTCCAGTGCTAAAAGAGGAAGATTCTCTAATTCATTTAAAAATATTAAAATATTCTGAAGAACTACAATCATACTATAATTATGTTGAAGAAGTATGCCAAAACAAAATTAAAGATAACTATCAAAATAATACTATTAATTTAAATATATTTAATAGCGAATCATTATTTATAAAAAAACAAATTATTTTTAATCTATTAAGCAACCTTTATGATAATAGAGCTAACATTATTAAAGACAGACACATTGATAGTATTATTAAACTATCTAATAGTAATAAACCAAATGCTATAATAAATTTAAAAGAAGATTTTATTGCAAGAAAAGCATATAATTATATATATATTGAAAAAAATAATCATAATTGTAAAGATTATAAAGTAGAATTTAAAGATTATTGTAAAATTAATGACATTATTATTAAAAAAGTATCAAAAATAGACAAAAATAGTAATAATGTATGCTTACTAAATTCTAATAATATAAAGCTTCCACTATATTTAAGAAACAGAAAAAAAGGTGACATTATTTCTTTGTATAATATGAATGGTACTAAAAAAATAAAAGATGTTTTTATTGATGCCAAGATTCCGTTAAATAAACGAGACAGCTATCCAATATTAGTTGATGCAGAAGACAATATTTTATGGATTCCAAATATTAAAAAATCTAAATATAATGTTAAAAAAAGTGAAAACTATGATATAATACTAAATAGTTATAAAGAAAGCGAGGAACAAAATGAAGAAAAAAGCTACTAATAGTATGTTACCATTTGTCTTATTATTATTCTTTATAATAGGATGTATGGTAATTGTTAACTTAAATAGAAAGGTTGTCCACGAACTTACAGCGAGTGACTTTATTAAAGACTTAAATGAAAGTAAAATTACTGAATTAAAAATAGTTACCAAAGTAAGGTCAGAAAACTACGAGGTTACAGGTAAATTAAGTGATTATAAAGAAAATGAAAGTTTTGCTTTATACCTTCCAGTATCAGAAGAGTTTATGAAAAAAATAGTAACCGCTAGAGATGAACAAGATTTTAAACTAGAAATTGAAAAAGATCCAGAAACATCATCAATTCTAATGCTTGCCATGGAATATATTCCAATAATTATTCTTGGTGGAGCTATGATTTGGTTATTTACAAGACAACTTGGTTCAAATGGCAAATCAATTGATTTTGGAAGAAGCAAAGCCGTTTTAGTAGATGGAGAAAAAACAGCTACTTTCAAAGATGTAGCTGGATTAACTGAAGAAAAACAAGAAGTTCAAGAATTAATTGATTTTTTAAAAAATCCAAAAAAATTCCAAAGTATGGGAGCTAGAATTCCAAAAGGTATTTTACTTGTAGGTCCTCCAGGAACAGGAAAAACATTATTAGCAAGAGCAGTAGCTGGAGAAGCAAAAGTACCATTTTATTACATTAGTGGATCAGATTTTGTTGAACTATTCGTAGGTATTGGTGCAGCTCGTGTTAGAGACATGTTTAAACAAGCAAAAATGAATGCACCATGCTTAATATTTATTGATGAAATTGATGCCGTTGGACGTCAAAGAGGTGCAGGTCTTGGTGGCGGACACGATGAAAGAGAGCAAACATTAAATCAATTACTAACTGAAATGGATGGATTTGGAGCAAACGAAGGCATAATCATTATAGCAGCTACAAATAGACCAGATGTTCTAGACCCTGCCCTACTTAGACCAGGAAGATTTGATAGACAAGTAACCGTATCTCTTCCAGATAAACAAGCAAGACGAGAAATACTTGCAGTACATGCCAAAAATAAAATATTAGATAAATCAGTTACTCTAGATAATTTAGCGAAAAGAACTCCAGGTTTTTCTGGAGCAGATCTAGAAAACTTATTAAATGAAGCAGCCCTACTAACCGTAAGAAGAGATAAAAAAGCCATTACGATGTCAGAAATCGATGAAGCTACCGACAGAGTACTAATGGGACCTGCTAAAGTTACAAGAAAGTATACTGACAAAGAAAAGAAATTAGTTGCTTACCATGAAGCCGGACACGCTGTAATGGGCATTAAGCTAGATGGAGCAAAAGAAGTTCAAAAGATAACTATTATTCCAAGAGGTCATGCTGGTGGTTACACAATGATGACGCCAAAGGAAGATACCTTCAATTACACTCAAAATGAATTACTAGAATCTATTTGTGGTTTACTTGGTGGTCGTGTCGCAGAAGAATTAACATTTGGAGAAGTAACAACAGGTGCTCAAGATGACTTCAAAAAAGCAACTAACATTGCCAGAAGAATGGTAACAGAATTCGGTATGAGCTCATTAGGCCCAATTATGTATGAAGAACCTTCTGAAAATACTTTCTTAGGTAGAGATTATAATAAAAATAAAAACTTCTCAGAAATTGTCGCAAATGAAATTGATGAAGCAATGCGTGCCATTATTAATGAGTGCTATGAAAAAGCTAAAAAAATTATTAAGGAAAATAAAAACCTACTAAAATTAATTGCAGAAACATTACTTGAAGAAGAAACAATTACTAAAGAAGAAATTGATTCTTTAGTAGAAAATGGACGCATCGTTAAGCATGACGAATATAAAGATGATAATATTCCAGAAGAACTAAAAGATAAAAATGATAAAAAAGAAGAAAAGACTGAAAAAACTTCTAAAAAGAAAGAAAAAAGTGATGAATAATTCATCACTTTTTTAATCATCCATTCTAAGTATTAATTCACCATCTTTAGAATAAAAATACTTTTCTCTAACATACTTAGCTATATAATCAGAATCTTCTAACTTTTTAATATCTGATTCCAATACTTTTTTTTCTTCCTCTAAAGAAGCAATCTTTGTTTTTAATTCACGTTTCTCAACTTGCATCCTATTAATACTCATTACATTAGTATACAAATTATAACCTAAGACAGCTGTAATACTTCCAAAAACAACAAAAGCCAAGAATAACCTAATCTTATGCTTAGATGCTTTTTTCTTTTTCTTACCCATCTGTATCACCGCCTATCTTTCTAATATACAAACACATTATATCATAGTAATTTAATAATCACAACGTAAATCAATTTAAATTTAACTATTTTATTTGATATGTGTAAACCAATAGTTTTTTATAAAATAACCAAATAAATAACCAACCATTATAAAAACGAAGAAATAAAAATGTAAATATCCATTATTTATATATAAAAGCCCACAAAAATATATAATAGCCATAAGCAAACAGAACAATAGTGAAAAAATAATTTTTAATACAATTTGTATTTTTTTACTATATACATTAAAAATATCTAGCAAAAAATAAAACAAAAGGCCAAATAACAATGAAAAAATCAAGGAAAATATCTGTATATTAAGTCTCATTACTTAAACAACTTACCTAAAAATGATTCTTCTTTACTTTTTGTAAGACCACCATCCATATAGGTTAAACTATCAATCTTACCCTTAATTGATACATTACCTTGATAAGTGTCTAATTTAATTATTTCAAGATCACTTCCTTTAATATGTAAAAAGCCCAATGTCGTATCCATTAAAAACTCTTCACTATCAAAACTTTCTATTTTTTTTACCCCTGTAACAACAACGTTTTTTCTCTCAGCCAGAGTAATACCATGATTAAAACTAGCTTCCATTTCTTTAACCTTGTCCATTTTATCACCTAATTAATAATATGATATTTTTATAATAATATGACTAAAGAAAAAAACACCAAATGGTGTTATTCTGCTTTTTCATAAGCTTCAATAATTTCTTTTTCAAAAACTTGACGAGTTTCAGAATTAATTGGATGAGCTATATCTCTATAACCACCTGTAGATGTTTGTCTACTTGGCATAGCAATAAATAGACCATTATCACCTTCAATAATTCTAATATCATGTACTGCAAAACAATCATCAATAAGTACTGAAGCAATTCCTTTCATTCTTGAATTTTCTTTGTCAATCTTTTTAACTGTAACTGAAGTAATCTTCATTCTGTCTACACTCCTCTTCTAGAAAATAACATTTTCTAAATACATTGTACAAGAATTCATTATCAAAAGTCAAGTGATTTGTCGTAATTATATGTATAATTGAACAGTTTTTGTTAAAATATCATTATATGAAAAACTTTTAATATCACCATTATAAAGTTTAACAATAAAAACATTATTATATATTTTACTTAAAATACCCATATATTTTTCTTTTTTATTTCTACTGCCATAATAAATTATGATAACAGGTGAACCAATTTTAATCATCAAATATCGTTTTATATAATTAATATTCATTATCTTGGATATCCTATATACATTGATCCTTTAGTAATAATTCCACCCATTCCAGAAGAACCATATTTTGTTTTATCCAAAATTTTAATTATATTAATATTTTCATTTTTATTTGAAAAAGAAATACAAGCTGCCACAATTGCCGGATCTAAAGCATGAATATTAATTCTTTTCGGACTAGATGCAAAATTAGCACCAGCTTTAATTAAATCTTCATAATTAGATTGACATGCTCCAGCTACAATAAAAAGTTTTTCATGCGATTTCTCGTATTTACGAGCTTCCATTACCGACGAAACAAATGATGAAGTATTTCTATACTTATCTTTCTTATTCCTAGAAAAAGAATCATGACCAGTAAGCACTAATATATCAGGATTATATTTATTAAGTAAATTTGTCACATTATTTGACATTTCTTCTTCAGGAACATATAGACCATAAGCTTTAATTTTATTATCCTTATAAAAAGTCATACACCTATCTAAATACTCTTTATCTCCATCTAAATGCAATATTCTACCAGGAAGATAAAAATATTCATTTCTATCCAAATCACGATAGTCAAGAATATCTGGCTTAAAGTTATCAACATCTCTTTCATCTTTACAAAGAACTAAATCATCCTTGAGACTATCTGCATATAATCTAACTGAAACTCCCTTTAAATAGTACAAGTCATTTTTTATATCAGTAATTTTAAATATAATATCATTATTATAAGAATTGCGAGTAACAAAATCCCCAATATTAAGCATATAATCACCTAATAAATAATATGTTTAAAAAAAATAAATATCACAAAAAAAGAAGATTAACCTTCTTTTATAACTGTTCCGCTATTACCAGTAATTGCTTCACTAGCCTTTTCTAATGAACCAATAATAGCCTTTTTAGATTTATCTCCCCTAACAAAATCAATGCAAGCTTCTATCTTTGGTAACATACTACCTTTAGCAAAATGACCAGATTCAATATATTTATTTGCTTCAGATACAGTTAATTCATCCAATTGCTGTTCACTATCTGTATTATAATTTAAACATACCTTATCAACAGCCGTTAATATTAATAACATATCAGCTCCTATTTCTTTTGCTAACAAAGCTGCTGAACGATCTTTATCAATAACCGCAGCAACTCCTTCTAAAAGTTCAATTTTATCAGTCTTAATAACAGGTATTCCTCCACCACCACATGCTATAACGATAGTATCATTTTCAACCAATTGTTTAATAACATTTTTTTCAATAATATCAATAGGTTTTGGAGAAGGTACAACCCTACGATATCCTCTTCCAGCGTCTTCTACAAACGTATACCCCTTTTCAGAAATAATTTTATCGGCTTCTTCCTTACTATAAAACATTCCAATAGGTTTTGAAGGATTTTGAAAAGCGCTATCATTTGGATCTACTAACACTTGTGTAATTAAAGTTGCACAATCTTTTTTAATTTTTTGCCTTTCAAGTTCATCTTGTAAACATTGTTGTAATTGATAACCAATATACCCCTGGCTCATGCTGCCACATTCAGCAAATGGCATATCAGGCGTTTTGACCTCTCCATTAGCTGAATAATCCATTGCTAAAAGAATCTGACCAACTTGTGGACCATTACCATGTGTCAAAACAATCTGATTACCTTGTTTAACTAAAGAAACAATAATCTTAGCAACACTTTCAAGCAATTTAAGTTGTTCATGTGGATCTTTTCCTAATGCATTTCCACCCAATGCAATTACAATTCTATTCATATTTCACCATACTTTCCTATTTAAATATAACATAATTAAAGAAGACATTCAAGTAAAAAGAAAAAATAACTAAATAACTTTAGCTATTTCTATAAATACTTCAATTGGTAAATCTTCGGCTCGATTACCCAAATCATAATTAAATCTTTTTAAGACATCAGAAATTTTTTCCAAATTATATTTTCTTAAATTATTTCTTAAATTCTTCCTTTTAAACTGAAATGCATCTCTTATCAATTCTTCAAACTTTTTTTTACATACATCCAATAATATATCATTTTTTTCAAGAGAAATAACTGCACTATCTACATTTGGTGACGGAATAAAACAATTACGATTTACTTTAAACAATTTGATTATATTATATCTAGAACCAAGCAATACAGAAATCATTCCATATTCCCTATTACCATTTTTGGCACATAATCTGTTAGCAACTTCTTCTTGAACCATAATAATCATTTTATCAGGATATAATTCATTTAATAACTTAGTAATAATTGGACTAGTAATATAATATGGCAAATTAGCCACAACAAATACTTTTTTATAATGGTACTTTTCTCTAATCATACTTAAATCTTGATCTAAAAAATCGCCAAAAATTATTTCATAATTATTATAATCAATCAACAAATCGTTTAATATTGGTTGAAGCCTAGTATCAATTTCATAAAGAATAGTATAACCTGATAATGGAATAATTTTCTTAGATAAACTGCCTGCACCAGGCCCAATCTCAATTACCAAAGTATCCTTATCTATATCACTATATCTAACTATTTTATCAGTAATATTATCGTCTTTAATAAAATTCTGTCCTAAAGACTTTTTATATTCAAAATTATTCATAATATCCCCTCATATTAGTATTGTATAAACAAACAAAATTAAAGTCAAGAAAAAAGATGGTATTAACCATCTTAATTATATCCATATCTATTTCCGCCATAAACAATATATTTATCACTATAACTAGTTACAAACCATGCTCTAAAACCTAAATATTCGTTATTTCTAATACCATTAAGTCCATCAATTACGGCCTGTTTTGCAATATTATATTTTTGACCACCATATTGAGATCCTCCAGGCATATATGCTAAATACATACCAGCAAAATAAACTTCAAATTGACCTTTTCTTATAACCTGTGCATAAGGTGTCGTTCCAGACCAACTTCTCCATTCTGGAGAATCACATCTATTTAAAATAACAGATACAACCCCTAAAGCATCATCGTAAGTTTTGTCAAATTCACCAGAAACAACAGCAACAACAACATCAAATTCATAATCACTAAGAGTATACGTCTTATTACCTTCAGTAACTTTAAATCCCATTTCCTCATTACTATTATATTTGCTGGCATCAACCGATACAAGCGGTGTACTTTTAATTTCTTCTTCTTTTTTTTCTTCTTCCTTTTTTTCTTTTAAATCTTTATCAACAACATCTGTTGATGGAAGTTCCTCTAAAGTTATATTAGATAGTTTTTCCTCAAGTTCTTCATCAGTCATAACATTCTCTTCTTTAAAAAGAATTGATACTGAAGTAGCAATTTTATTTAAATTCTCATTGTGAATTGTACTTACATGCTTTTCTAATTTAACATCATCATTAAATACTGTTCCGAAAAATAAACCAACTATAAGTAATTGACAACCAATTACAATTAAAGAAGGAATTGTTCTCTTCATAAGTATAATCACCTCTTATTATTCGTAGGTAATATCATATTAACATATAATAACTTAAAAGTCAAACAATGAAAAAGCATTATCAGTTGTAACCCTTATAACATCTGCGTAAGAAACATTTTTAATATCACCAATTTTTTTAGCTATTATTGGTAAATATGCTGGACTATTAGTTTGCCCTCTATAAGGTACAGGAGTTAAATATGGAGAGTCCGTCTCCAATAAAATGTATGCTAAAGAAATATCTTCAATTACTGAGATAATGTTTTTAGCATTCTTATATGTAGATACTCCACCTATACCGATATAAAAACCTAGTTTAATAAACTCACGAGCCATTTCCTTACTACCACTAAAAGCATGAATACTACCAGAAACATCATAACAAGATAGAATATCATATGTGTCTTGAATAGCATCTCTAGTATGAACAATTACAGGTTTCTTATTTTTAGAGGCAATTTCTAACTGTTTCTTAAAATATATTATTTGCTTATTTTTATCAGTACTATCATAATGATAATCTAAACCTATTTCTCCTAAAGCAACAATTTTATTATCATTAATATGATCATTTAACCAACTCAAATTATTATCAATATTATCATCTAATTCTGTTGGATGAAATCCAATTGCCCCATAGACACAATCGTACTCTTTAACTAATTTCAATACTTCTAAATTAGATTTCATATCGCAACCATTAACTATAATCTTCTCTACTCCAGCATTTTTTATCTCATTAATTACCTTAGGAATATCATCATAATATTCTTGATATATATGACAATGTGTATCAATCATCAAAATCCCTACCTTCAATTTTTTCGCATAACTATTATATACTTTATTATTGAACACAACAAAACAACTAAATATATTATATCAAAAAAACATAATCCTTTCTTAATATTAAATAAAACAAATACTACCAAAAAAAGAAAATATATTAATACTGCAAAATTTTTGCACTCATCGCTATACATTTTTTTCGTCCTTTCCATAATGCGACTACCATTCAAATATAACAAACAAAAAAAAAATTGTAAATAAAGAAAAAAAGATTTAAACAATTTGACATTACTTGTAAATAAAAAGAATCACATTAAAATGTAATTCTATTTTTCTTTTTCAATCCGCTTAAATAAAACCTCTGGTGAATTCACTTTAGTACCACTCTTATATTTACCAAACGTAGAAATAGAATCATATCCAGTTATATTTGTATTTAATTGTCTAAAAATACTTTCTGCAGTATCAGGTAAATATGCTTGAAGTAAGACTGTTGCAATTCTAATTGTCTCAACCAAATTATAAAGAACCGTTTTTAGCCTATCATGCTTACTTTCATCTTTGACAAGTACCCAAGGTGTTGTTTCGTCAATATATTTATTACAACTTCTAAGTAAATCAAAAATTGCTTCTAGAGCCTTAGATACCTCTAAAGAATCCATATATTTATTAACTTTATCTTTAAGTTCTAAAGTTTCATTAATTAAAGAATTATCAATATCTTCTTTAATAGAAGTGTCTTCAACAATTCCATCAAAATATTTATTAATCATACCAATTGTTCTATTAACTAAATTACCTAAAATATTAGCTAAATCACCATTTGTTCTATTTATTAATGCTTCTTCCGAAAAATTACCATCACTACCAAATGGGACTTCTCTTAAAACAAAATACCTAACAGCATCAACACCATAACTATCAATATATTCACGTGGATCCTTATAATTTCCTAAACTCTTAGAAATCTTTCCACCATCAATAACTAACCATCCATGTCCGAATACCATCTTCGGTAGTGGTAAATCTAATGCCATTAACATAATTGGCCATATAATCGTGTGAAATCTAACTATTTCTTTTCCGACTATATGCAAATTAGCAGGCCAATATTTCTTATATAAAGAATCATCATCACTTAAATATCCCAAGGCAGAAATATAATTTGATAATGCATCAATCCAAACATATACAACATGTTTATCATCAAATGTAACAGGAATACCCCAATCAAAAGAAGTTCTAGATACACATAAATCTTCAAGTCCAGGTTTAATAAAATTGTTAATCATTTCATTTTTTCTAGATTCTGGCTCAATAAAATGTGGATTATCATCATAATACTTTATTAATCTATCTTGATATTTTGATAACCTAAAGAAATAGGCTTCCTCAGTTACCATATTAACTTCTCTACCACAATCAGGACATTTTCCATCAACTAATTGATTTTCAGTCCAAAATGATTCACATGGTGTACAATATAATCCTTTATATTCACCTTTATAAATATCCCCTTTATCATATAATTTTTCAAATATTTTTTGGACACATTTAACATGTTCTTCATCTGTTGTTCTAATAAACTTATCATAACTAATTTTCAAACTTTTCCACAAATCTTTTGCATTTTCTACAATTTCATCAACATATTGTTGAGGAGTAACTCCAACTTCTTCTGCCTTTTTTTGAATTTTTTGACCATGTTCATCAGTGCCTGTTAAATAAAAAACATCATAACCACATAACCTTTTGTATCTTGCAATTGCATCTGAAATAATAGTCGTATAACAATGTCCAATATGAAAATTAGCACTTGGATAATAAATTGGGGTAGTAATATAATATTTTTCTTTTTCCATAAAAACATCTCCTTTATATAATTAAAAAAATAAGCTAGCACTAAGGACGATTAATAACCGCGGTACCACCTTATTTTATAATTTAAATTATACTCTCAAAGCTATAACGGAACTACCGATTTAAATTAATAAATAGACTCCAGAACCATTTATAATAGCTTTCCTTACTTATTCACACCTTACATAAGCTCTCTTAAAGTTCCACCATTACTCTTTCCTTCACAGTCATTTTTGAAAAACTAAACGTATTATACCACATTTATTACAAGTATGCAACAAAAAATTATATAAAGAAAAAAGATGAAATATTATCATCTTTTTTCTTTTGTTATTTCTCTTAATCTTTCATAATAAATGCAATCAGCAACTACCATATATGGAACCAACCAAATAAGAAGTATACCAATTGTAAATGGAACTAACAAAATCCAACCAATAAAACTAAGAATAAAAACAAAATAGTTCCATTTGTATCCCTTCATCATAGCTCTACTTTTTTTCATTGAATCAATAGCACTTAAATCTGTATCAATAACAACATATGTTACAACACCATAAGCTAAAGAAATAATTATTCCTGGAACAACAAATAATAATGAACAAACAAAAACAATTAAAGTTGTTAAAACATAAGAAATAAGAATATTAAGCCATTTTTCTTTTAAACAATCAATAATATCATTAAACTCAAATTTTCCAGTTCTAACAAAGTTCAAAACGTATCGCTTATAAGCTACTAATATTACGCCAAAAATAATACTTATAATACTTAGTTTTATTGAAACACTCGTAGGAATATTAAAATTTGCAAGGGATTGCAAATTAGTAAAATCAACTCCTGCAAGATGATCAAGATGAAAAATCCTTTCAACTACAGATTCAAGAAATTCAATAACTAAAATTGGCCATAAAATATTCCACTTATTTCCTTTTATTTTTGATTTTGCTAATTTCTTAATTTCAACTCTATTCATTATTTACTCCTTCCTAATACCATTAAAGTTAATTGTTTAAAAAAAATCAACAAATAGTTAATCATATTTGCTGATACATTATACAAAATAATTACTAAGCATATTAGCTAAAATCATTGCTAATTTTTCTTCTTGTTCTAACATTGGAGTATCTAATGATAAAATAACAACAGAACCAATTGAATCACCATTATTAATAATCGTAGCAAGTGTATAATATCCAAATTCTGTTATTCCAGGACTAATTTCAATATTACTTTTCTTACGTTCAACGAATGCTTCTCTTCTTTCAATCATTGAAGTAAGTGTATCACTTATTCCCATATTTAAATACTTCTTTTTTAAACTACCTGCTGCAGCTACAACTTTATCTGTATCCGTTATAATAATATTATATTTAAGCACTTGATTAAAAGAATCCGCATATATCATTGCCATATCTGTAGCATTTTCTATCTGTGAATACTTTCTTAATGTTATATTCTCTCCTTCAACCAATATTTCTAAATTATCACCATTTTTAATTCTCAAGTTTTTTCTAATTTCTTTAGGAATAACAATTCTTCCAAGTTCATCAATTCTTCTCACAATTCCAGTTGACACTTTTCTTCCTCCATTCAAAATTAGTTTGGCAATAATTATTATATTTATACCAGTATTTTAAAAGAAGAAAGTTTATTTAATTATTAAACTTTCTTTATCATTTCTCTAATTTTAATAAGAATTGCAATTAAATACATAATATAATGTTTTTCTAATTTATTTTTTTCTAAAATAATATGAATTTGATTATTATGATAATTAAGTTTAAAATTATGGTTAATTTGATATGATTGTATAAATAATTCATCGCCTTTAATTAAATTACTAATATTTTTAGAAAGTGTCATATCAACTAATTTATCATTATCTATTACTTGCTCAATTTCTAAAAATTTTGCTAATTTTTCAAACCATTCCTCATACATATATATAATCATATCTTCATTTAATTTACCAAATCTATCCTCAAGTTCCTCCTTAATCACACAAAAACTATCATATGAATCAACAGTATTAATTTTTTTATGAATTAAAATTTTAAGTTCTGTTTCATCAACATACTTATCATCAATATGCGTTGAAACAGATATAAGCGGCTTCTCGTTTTTATTTTCATCATCTTCATTATTAACTTCTTCACCTTTTTGTTTACGAATTGCTTGATTTAATAATTTCAAATATAAATCAATCCCCACTGTATCGATAAAGCCTGATTGTTCTCTACCCAAAATATCACCAGCACCACGAATTGATAAATCACGCATTGCTATTTTAAAACCGCTTCCCAATTCCGTAAATTCTTTAATTGTATCAAGTCTTTTAACAGCAATATCATTTAAAAACTTATGTTTACTATACATTAAATAAGCATAACCAATCTTATTGCTACGGCCTATTCGTCCTCTAATTTGATATAACTGAGAAAGACCAAATCTATCAGCATCTATTATTATTAATGTATTAACATTAGGAATATCAATACCAGTTTCAATAATAGTCGTACATACTAACACATTAAACTTACCATTAATAAAACTATTCATTTTATTTTCTAACTGGTCTTTAGTCATCTTACCATGTGCAAAATCAATTTTTGCTTCTGGAACTAATTTACTTATCTCTAAAACCTTTTCATGTATCTTATCAACACTATTAAAAAGTATAAAAACTTGTCCATTACGTGACAATTCCTTATAGATAGCATCCTTTATTACCAAATTTGATTCCTCTAAAACGTAAGTTTGGATTGGATATCTCTCTTTAGGCGGTGTTTCAATTAAAGCTAATGATCTAATTCCAGTTAAACTCATTTGAAGAGTTCTTGGTATAGGTGTTGCCGATAGTGTTAAAACATCAACATTTGTCTTATATTTTTTAATTTTTTCTTTGTGTGTAACCCCAAATCTCTGCTCTTCATCCACTATTAATAATCCTAAATCCTTATATTTAACATCATCGCTAAGCAACCTATGAGTTCCAAATAAAATATCAATTTTACCATTTTTTAAATCATCTAAAATTTTTGCTTGTTTTGCTTTATCAACAAATCTGTTGATAAGGGCAATATTAATTGGAAAAGTAGCAAATCTTTCTTTAGCAGCTTCAAATTGCTGACTAGATAAAATTGTTGTTGGACACAAATATGCCACTTGTTTTCCATCATTAACAGCTTTAAACATTGCTCTAAATGCCACTTCGGTTTTACCATAACCAACATCACCACAAAGAAGCATATCCATTGGTTTGTTTTTTTCCATTTCAGTTTTTATAAGATTAACAGCCCTCGTCTGATCTGGTGTTTCTGTATATATAAATTCACTCTCAAATACTGCTTGATTTTCATCATCTTTAGAAAAAGCAAAACCTTGACTTACTTCACGTTCAGCCGATACCTTTATTAAATCTCCAGCAATGCTTTCTAACTTTTCACGAACTTTAGCTTTTTTCTTCTTCCAATTATCATTAGATAAACTATTTAGTTTTACACCAATACCCTCTTTACCAGTAAATTTACTAATTCTATTGATATTTTCGACAGGAATATATAACGAATCACCATCTGCATATTCAAGCTTAATATAATCTTTCTCCAAACCACCTTTATTAATTGTTTGTAATCCACGATATATTCCAATTCCAAACATTTCATGAACAATATAATCACCATTAGATAAGTTAGTAATTGCTTGTACTCTTGTACCAATTTTATATTTACTCTTATATTTAATTATCTCATCTTTTTTGTCAAACAAATCATTAATACCAATAACAACATAATCATTATATATAAATCCTTCATAAATATTTTTATTAAGTAAATTTATTTTTCCTTTTACAATATTATCTTCTCTAGCTAATATGATATCATCAATTTCCAAATATTTAACAATCCTCTTAGCACTATCTTTATTAGGTATACATAAAAGAACAGTTTTACCATCAGCTACAAAACTAATTAAATCATTTTTAATTTTATCATAGTCTCCATTATATTTATTAATAATACCATATTTAAATCTATAACTTTTATATTTACTATTAATATCATTATCAAAATGATAATAATAAATATTTTGACATCCTTTAATTTTTGAAAAATCGTTCATATAATGTGTTTCAAGTTCCTGAGGATTATTACTATCATATTCCATTATTGAATCCATTAAAAGAGAATAACCATTAAGTAATGTACTATAGTCATAATATGCAATAATTGGATTATCTAAATAATCACTAATCATTGAAACTGAATCTAAATAATTAGCTAAAAACTTTTGTTTTCTAATAACATCATTATTATACTTATTTAAAATAAACTCCGTAAAAGGATAAATTGTTATTTCATCAATATCACTAGTAGACAACTGAGTTTCAACATCAAAATATTTAATACTATCAATTGTATCTCCCCAAAATTCAATTCTAATAGCAGTTTCCAAAGAAGTTGGAAAAATATCTAAAACATATCCTCTAACACCAACTTTACCAGTACCATTAACAATGGTTTCTCGCTCATAACCTAAATTAAATAAATCAACTAACAGTTTATCACGTGAAATATCCATTCCTACTTTTAAATAAATAATATTATTTTTCCAAATATTTTTACTTGGTAAATAACGAAGTGCTCCCATTAAATTAGTAACAACAATATACTTATCATCACTTATAAGCGTATTCATTGTAGTAATTCTTTCAACTTTAAATTCTGGACTAATTGCAATTGCCTCTGAAGTTAAAAAATCATCCATTGGAAAAAATAAAGCTTTATCAGTATAATTAAGTAATGTCTGATATAGCAAATTTGCCATATAAGTACTACTTGCCACAACTAAAATGCTCTTATTATTACTAATAAAAGCATCATAAATATTAATACATGTAAGTTCCCTATTTAATCCAGACACATTATAATCAGTGTTGTCTGTTATATTAAACATATTATCAAAAATTTTCATATTATCCCTCTAGTTATTAACTAATTATTATCTTTACAATTATACTTACCTATTAATAAATCTCTATTCATAGAAACATAATCATAAATAAAATTATGTAATTTTTCAAAAGTATTATTTAATAATTTCATATTTTCTTTGCTAAATTTACCAAGCACATAATCTTTAGTATCAATATCAGCTTTAGATATTCCAATTTTAAGCCTTAAGAATTCTTTACTACCAAGGTTTAATATAATATTTTTAATACCATTATGTCCACCATCACCATGATTAAATAATAATTTATACAAACCAAGATTCATATCTAAATCATCTTGAATAACTAAAATATCATCAATTGACAATTTATAAAAATGTAAATATTTACTAACCACTTCTCCAGATAAATTCATATAAGATAAAGGTTTTACAAATAATACTTTTTCTTCATTAATAAATGTCTCATACTCTAAAGCATTCATTTTTTTATTTAAAGAAAATTCTACATTATCTAAAATAAAGTCTAAAAACATAAAACCAATATTATGTCTTGTGTTTTTATACTCATTTCCAGGATTACCAAGTCCAAAAATTAACCTCATTTTATTCACTTCCTTTATGATACTGATTATATACATCGCTCTTTGGTATTTTTCTTTCCTTAGCAACAAGTTTTATTGCATCCATCGATGATAAGCCATTTTTAATATACATGTTAACATTTTCCACAATTGACATATCTGTTGTTAATATTTCTTTACTTGCCGAAACTACAATAACAAACTCTCCCTTTACATCAATTGTATCTATTGCATCACTAATTTTACCAATAAAAACACTTTCATACAATTTAGAAATTTCCCTTGAAATACTAATAGTTCTATCTCCAAATACTTTCAACATAGCATTAAGCGTTCTAAGAATTCTGTGCGGTGCTTCATAAAACACTAATGTATACTCGCTGTCCTTTAACATATAAAGTTCATCATACATTTTTTTTTCTCTACTAGACAAAAAGCCATAAAAAGTAAAATGCTCAGAACTTATTCCTGAGGCTACAAGTGCAGGAACAAAAGCTGTTGCACCTGGCAAAGCAATCACATTATAGCCTTTATCTTTTAAAAAACTAACAGTCTTATATCCAGGATCACTTATTATTGGTGTTCCCCTATCAGTAACAATTGCCACATTTTTATTACTCATCAACTTTTCTAAAACCAACGTTTTTGTAATTTCTTCATTATGATCATCTAAATGAATAAGTTTATTTTTTATTTTAAAATAATTAAGTAGCTGCTGAGTAACTCTAGTATCTTCAGAAAAAATAACATCAACCATTTTTAATACATTAATTGCTCTAAAGGTCATATCTTCTAAATTACCAATAGGTGTTGGTACGATATAGACACTTGGACTATTATCATAACTTTTTTGCCACATAATATCACTCCTTATCTGCATAACTATACATTTTTTTTATTTCATCAACATATTCATTATTTTCATTATAAACAATCAATGGATTCAATACTTTAAAACCAGACTTTCCATTTTTAACACCTTCAATTAAAATCATATTAGCATTTTTTCCAATTTTAGGATAAACAAAACGTACTCTCTTTGGTTCAATATTATATTGTTTCATTAACATAATTATTTCCATAAATCTATCAGGTCTATGAACCATAGCAAAAGTACCACCGTTTTTAAGTAAATAATTGGATTCGAAAATAACATCTTCCATTTTTAATTTAACTTCGTGTCTAGCAATTGCTTTTCCATCGTTTCTATTTATTAAACTACCATCATTATATTTAAAATATGGCGGATTACAAGTAACAACATCAAATGACTCTGGTTCAAATAATTTATTTAATTCCTTAACATCATTATTTATAAAAGAAATCTGATTATCCATGCCATTTTCCTTTATAGACAATAATCCTAAATCGTAAATATATTTTTGAATTTCAACGCCAAAAATCCTAGCTTTTGTCCTAAAAAACATTAGCATAGGAACAGGACCATTACCAGAACATAAATCAATTATTTTTTTATCTGTTAACTTAATATTCACAAAATTTGCTAACAATACAGAATCAAGCGAAAAAAGAAAATAATCATTATCTTGATAAATTATCATATCACCAAAATTAAGTAATCTATTTTTTACCTTCATTATTCCTTGTTAATTCAATAATTTCATTAGTTTCAGTCAATAAAACTTTATATTTTCCTTTAAAAACATCAACAGAAATTACTTTACCTTCCCCATCTTTAGTTTTAATCTTACTACCTACATCAGGTAACCCTTTTTTATAATCATTATAATTATCATTTTCATATTTTAAACAACACAATAATCTTCCACAGACTCCATTAATTTTTGTAGGATTTAATGATAAATTTTGATTTTTGGCCATATTAATTGAAACACTATCAAATTCTGTCAAAAAATTATTACAGCAAAGTCTTCTACCACATGGCCCAAAACCACCAATTTCTTTCGCTTTATCCCTAATTCCAACCTGCCTAAGTTCAATTCTTGTTCTAAAAATAGAGCCTAAATCTTTAGCCAATTGACGAAAGTCAACCCTATCATCAGCTAAAAATCTAAATATTAACTGTTCTCTATCAAATGTATAACTAGCATCAATTATTTTCATATCAAGACCATATTTATCAATCAATTCATTACATTTAACAAGTGCCCTTTCAGCATCTTTTAAATTACTTAAATGTTTTTTATAATCTGCTTTTGATGTTAGTCTAATTACTTTTTTGTAAGAAAGATCCTTATTTATTTCATCTTCTGAAACAATACTAACAACAACACCATATTGTAAACCTTTTTCCGTTTCTACAATAACCGTTGCATTTTCTTTTACTGCTACATCAGCAGCATCAAAAAAATATGTTTTACCATTGTCATTTAATTTAATTCCAACTATCTTCATTACTTACCTCCAACACTTATAACCAGACTATCAAAAAGCAAATTCATATTAACATTATTTCTTATTCTATCTTTATGTGATAAAATGATAGTTATTTTATTTAAAATTTGATATTGAGAATTCATACATGCTATATTATAAAAATCATTATAATAATCACTAAATTTAATTGTTTTAATTCCATTACAAATTTTTAATATATCATAATACATATCAATCATTTTGTCAAAAATAATAACATAATTCTCTCTCTCTTTTAAACTAATTAAATCAAAAAAATATTTTTCATTTATAATTGCTTTATTTTTTTTATTCTCAATCAATAAAATTAATTTTAGAGCAAAATCCTCTAAATTCGCATCTTTAGCTATTTTTAAATCATTATTTAATCTAATAACTTGACAACGAGATATTATTGTTGAAAGTAAATTATTATAATTATTAGTCATAAGAATAGCAATAATATTATTTTCTGGTTCTTCAAGAAATTTCAACATTGAATTAGCAGTTTCACTTCGCATTTTATCAGCATCTTTAATAATATATATTCGTTTGTTTCCTTCAATAGCTGCCATAGAAAACTCTTGTTGTAAATCCAAAATTTGTCTTTTTTTAATTAGCATTCCATCGGGTTCTATAATTTTAATTTCCGGATAATTACCATCATCAATTCTCTTACACAAAACTTCTCTATCATAATTATTTAGTCCAACACATAATATTTCTTTAATAAAAGCCATAACTATGTTAAATGATTCAATATTATTATTCTCATCAATTAAATATGCATGACTAATATGATTATTATAAATTTCATTTTTCATAATATTATAAGCAATAGTCTGCTTATCTTTATAATCATCCAACATATCAATAACCTCCATATTACATATTTATATATATAAAAGAGAAAAAAGCACTAACATTAAAATAGATGGAATACCACATAAAGTAACCAATAAAACTGTAAATACATTCATAGGAATAAAAATATTAAGAGGTAATGCCAACTTATTATACGCATATATAAATAATACTGACATAATTATTTTTTTTATAATAATAACGATTTTCTTTAACATATATATTCACCAATAAATAATATGTCTTGTCCAACATAATTATGCAATATCTTTACGATCTTCAAAGGCCATTTCCAAAGTCATTGAATCAATATATTCAATATCAGTTCCCATTGGAATACCAATTGGTATTTTAGATACTCTAACATCGTATTTACTAAGCATTTTTTTTATATACTGCATTGTTGTTTCGCCTTCAATACTAGGTTTTAATACAATGATAACTTCTTTAACGTTGTTTTTACAAACCCTATCAATCAAACTATCTAAATTAATATCTTCAGGATTAATTCCTTCAAGTGGTGATATTAAGCCATCCAAAACATGATATTTTCCATTATAATTACCCATTTTTTCAAATAAAACAATATCCTTGGGCTTTTCTACTACAAAAATTGTATCATCATCACGTCCCGAATCATTACATATATAACATTTATCCATATCTGTAATATTATTACAAATTGGACATCTTTTAATTTTTTTTATATCAATTAAAGCATTAGAAAAATTATCAATTTTTTCCGCATCAAAATTAAGTATTGAAAAAGCAAGTCTTTCCGCAGATTTTTCACCAATACCAGGTAAGTTTTTTAAAGAATCAATTAAATTTCTAATACAGTTAGGATACATAAACATCATCCTTTCATTATAAAATCAACTACAAAGTAATAAATTACATTAATCCAGCTAATCCTTGACCATATTTACCCATTTTCTTTTCTTTATCAGAGATAACTTTCTTAACAGCTTCGTTCATAGCTACTACTATCATATCTTCAAGCATCTCCCTATCATCAGCATCAATTGATTCACCTTCAGGTAAATTAATTTTAACATCAATTACTTCATATTTACCATTAATTTTAACATTAACTAATGAAGAAGATCCTTCGTATTCTGTCTTTTCTAATTCTTCCTGATCCTTTTGTAATTGTGCTTGCATTTTTTTTGCCTGTTGCATTATCATTTGCA
>CAMOMI010000002.1 GCA_946619755.1 uncultured Clostridia bacterium | reverse complement strand
CCTAATACTGGTGGTATAGGTTCTTGGTTCTCAGGTGATAATGATATAGGTAAATTTGGTGATAAATTACCAGGTGTTGGTGAGCATATTAAAAGCTTTATCGAATCATTAGGAACATTCGGTAATGAACAAGTTAATAGTGTTAAAGCAGCATGCGATGTATTATTAGCATTAGCTCAATCTGCAGCTGAAATACCTAATTCTGGTGGTGTTGGCTCATGGTTTGCTGGTGATAATGATGTAGGAAAATTTGGAGAGAAATTACCAAGTGTTGGAACACATATTAAAGAATTTGCTAATAATTTAGGAACATTTGGTGATGAACAAGTTAACACAGTAAATGCTGCTGGAAATGCTCTTAAATGTTTAGCTGAGTCGGCATCACAAATTCCTAATACTGGTGGTATAGGTTCTTGGTTCTCAGGTGATAATGATATAGGTAAATTTGGTGATAAATTACCAGGTGTTGGTACACATCTTAAAGAGTTTGTAAATAATCTAGGTACATTTTCAGATACGCAAGTAACAACCGTCGATGCAGCTGGTAAAGCAATTAAAGCTTTATCTGAATCTGCAGGTTATATACCTAAAAATGGAGGATTAGCTGATTTATTCACAGGTAATAATGATATTTCCTTATTTGCTTATAAATTACCATTTATAGGTGAATGTTTGGTTGGTTTTGTAAATAGTTTAGGATCATTTAGTGATGAACAAATTAAGACTGTAGATGCTGCTGGTCAAGCAATTAAAGCATTAGCATCAGCTGCTAATGAAGTGCCAAATACAAGTGGTTTAGTAACCTGGTTTATTGGTAATAATAATATTTCAGCTTTTGCCGATAAATTCCCTGGAATAGGTACAAATTTACAAGGATTTGTAACTAATTTAGGAACATTTAGTGACGAACAAGTTAAGACTGTTGATGCAGCTGGTAAAGCTATTAAAACCTTAGCACAATCAGCAAATGAAATACCTAATACTGGAGGATTAAAATCATGGTTTGTTGGTGATAAAGATATTTCTCAATTTGCTAATAAATTCTGGGATGTTGGTTCTGGATTAAATGCATTTATTAGAGCTATTGGTACATTTGGTGATGAACAACTTAAAACCGTTGAAGTTGCTACACAGGCATTAGGTTATATGGCTGATATGGCTGGTAAAGCACAATGGAATGATGATGCACCAGAAAAACTTAAAAATATGACATACAAATTTTGGGATGTTGGTGATGGTATTAAGAAGTTTGTTGAAGCTCAAAAAGATGTGTCATTAGAAGACGTACAATCAGCAGCTGAAAAATTAAAAGCTATTATTGATTCTATTGAAATGGTAAATAATATAAATATGGATAATATGAATAATCTTAAAGATTGTTTAGAAAAATTAGCAAGTGATAGTTTAAAATCATTCTATGAGACAATAAGTTCTGAAGATTCAATGAGTAAAGTTAGAGATGCTGTTAAAGCATTTATTGATGAATTTATAAAATCTATAGAAGATTCTAAACCTTATGTAAAAGATAAAGCAAAAGAAGTTACTCAAGAAGCATATAATGGTTTAAAAGACGATAATATATTAGGTCAAGTAACAAATGTAGGTAAATATTTTGTTCAAGGATTTGCTGATGGTATTAGGAATAATACTTATTTAGCAAGAGATGCTGGTAGTCAAGTTGGTAAGAAAGCATTAGAAGCTGCTAAACAATCTATAGATTCACATTCACCATCTAAAGAAACATTTAAACTTGGTAGATTCTTTGATCAAGGTTTGGCTAATGGTATTATCAGTTATATGTCAGATGTTTATAAAGCAGCACAGAATGTTGGTAATAGAGCTAAAAGTGGTTTATCAAATGCAATAGCAAAAGTGTCTGATATAATAAATTCCGATATGGATACACAACCAACTATTAGACCTGTTTTAGATTTAAGTGCAGTAACTAATGGAGTTGGAACATTAAATTCAATGCTAAATGGTTCATCATATGCTGTTGCAGCTAATGTTGGCGCTATAAGTTCTAATTTCCGTGGAAGAATTCAAAATGGAAACACTGAAGTTGTTTCAGCAATAGATAAATTAAGAAAAGATCTTGGAGGAGTTAAAGGTGATACTTATGTTATCGATGGTATTACTTATGATAACGGTTCTGAGATACAAGAAGCAGTTAGTACATTAGTAAGAGCTGCTAGAATTGAAAGGAGGACGTAGGTATGCCTAGAGAAGGTGATAAATGGCGTGTAGCCAGAGGCGATTGTCTTTGGAACATTGCACGCTCAGTTTATGGAAATGGAGCTAGATGGAAAGAAATAGCTTCAGCAAATGGATTGGCTACTAGTGGAAATCCTATAATTTATCCTGGTCAATTATTTGATCTTCCAGGAATAACAGGTGGTGCACCAGCTCCGGCTCCTGCGCCTGCTCCAACACCAGCACCTGCTCCTACACCAGTAACGGTTACAAAACCAGACATATTTTGGATGGCTTTAGTTGCTGGATCAGAAAGAGAGATGTTGGCTTTATGGAATTATGGACATAATCGTTTTTGGACTAGATGGGAACAATGGGATGATTCTGGTCATTTAATAATGT
Source organism: uncultured Clostridia bacterium (assembly GCA_946619755.1). Classification (GTDB taxonomy): domain Bacteria; phylum Bacillota_I; class Bacilli_A; order RF39; family UBA660; genus RUG705. The sequence goes on along the minus strand of CAMOMI010000002.1, from coordinate 59,176 downwards.
TACAAGAAAATAATAATGTTGAATTTCATGATGAAGTTAAACAGTCTATTGGTACTGGTAACACTAATCCTGGATGGAATGTTATTAGATTTAGTGTTAGACCAGTTGATGAAAATGGTAATCCACTGGCTAATACTGATTGGGCATGGAAAGAATATGACTTTAGAAATAACCCACCACAATTACCACCAAGTCCGAATTTTAGTATAGATAATACAAATAAAGCTACTGTAGAATTTGAGAATATTAGTGAAAATATTAATGCCGATTCTATAGAAATAGCAATATATCAAGATAATACAATAAAATACAAAACAGCAAAAGTTGCTATAAACTCAGAAACTCATTATGCTAAATATGTTGAAACTGTTGATGCGGGTCACGAATATAAAGTTAGAGCTAGAGCTGTTAGAGGTAATATATATGGTGGATGGACTGAATTTACAGCAAATGATATGTCAGTTCCAGTTGCACCATCTGAAATTACAACACTTAGACCACAGAAAATAAGTGAACAACAATCAGTTGTATACGGTGTTTTAGCTGAATGGCCTGAAGTAGAAACAGCTAGACAGTATGAAATACAATGGACAACAGATGTAACATATTTCGATACACCTTCATCACAAGTTAGTAGTCAAACTACTGAAGAAGGTCAAGGTGCTAGATTATTAATAACTGATATTGAACTCGGTCATGAATATTTCTTCAGAGTTAGATCTATTAATGATAAAGGTGCATCTGTTAATTGGTCTCAAATTAAGTCTGTAACATTAGGAACAAAACCATCTGCTCCTACTACATGGAGTAATGTTGTTTCTGCTATATTAGGTGAAAACTTAAATTTATATTGGAGACATAATTCTACTGATGGTTCTTTAGAAACATATGCTAAATTACATATAACTATTATTGACTCTGCACATCCTCAAACTGAACCTATGGAAATTGAAAAAACAATTCAAAATACTAAACCGGAAGAGCAAAGAGATCAAAATAGCGTATATGTTATTAATACGAGCGATTCTGAATGGTCTGGATTATTAAGTGAAGGATTTACTATTAAATGGAAAGTTAAAACTGCTGGTGTAATGACTAGTGGTGATATAGGTGGATATAGCGATTGGTCTATAGAAAGAGAAGTTAATGTATATACACAACCAACTCTCGAATTAGATATCACAAATAAAGATGGTATATCTATAGAAGATATAAGTGGATTTCCATTTAATTTAAATGTGTTAGCCAAACCAGCAACACAAAAACCAATAAGTTATTATATAGAAATTATAGCTAACGAAGGTTATAATACAGTAGATAATGTTGGTGAAGTTAAAACAGTAAATCCTGGAGATAAAGTATATCAAAAATATTATGATCCAGAAATAAATGCTTGGAGATTCTTAGTAGAAATGAATCCAGCAATTGTAGATTTACAAAACGGTATAAATTATACTGTTAATATTACAGTATCAATGGATTCTGGTTTGAGTGCAGTAGCAACAAAAGATTTCAATGTTACATTGAGTGAGACTGGTTATAATCCATATGCTGATATTTTAATTGATAAAGAAACATTAACTGCTAATATACATCCATATTGTATGGAGAATAAAGAAGTTAGTGGTGAGATAGAACAAGCATTATCAGATAATTGTACACTAGCTGTATATAGAAGAGAATATGATGGTACGTTTACGGAGATCGCTACAGAGATTGATAATGATAATCATACTTATGTAGTAGATCCGCATCCATCATTAGACTATGCTAGATATAGAGTAGTAGCAAGAGCTGATGATACAGGTACAATATCTTACTGTGATGTAGAAGCAGTAAAAGTTGGAGAACCTTCTATAGTTATTCAATGGTCAGAAAAATGGTCTAAATTTGACTATGATCCTGACACGGATGATTTAGAGGTTCCTTGGGCTGGTTCAATGCTTAAATTACCATATAATGTAGATGTTTCTGAAAATAAGAATGTTGATGTTTCTTTAGTTGAATATGTCGGTAGAAAACATCCGGTTAGTTATTATGGTACGCAGATAGGTGAAACAGCTAGTTGGAGTTGTGAGATTCCAGCTGAAGATAAAGAAACAATTTATGGTTTAAGAAGATTATCTAGATGGACAGGTGATGTTTATGTTAGAGAACCTTCAGGAACAGGATACTGGGCTAATATATCAGTATCATTAAGTATAAAACATTTAGCTGTGACTATACCAGTTTCATTCTCTGTCACAAGAGTAGAAGGAGGTATTTAATAGTGGCTGATGTTGATTGGTCAGATTCAATGGAGCAAACTTTTGAATATTATGAGGTAGATCCATATACATGGAAAGACAAAAGACCACTTAATATGGTTAAAAAATCTTCAATAAAAAGGGATGACGGGACTGATACACTTGGTTCCGCCACCATTGATATTAATGATACACTTGGGGAATGTTATGTCAGAATTTATCTTGTAGTACGTCAAAATGGCGGTGAATTTAAATTTGTGTTAGGTACATATTTAGTTCAAACACCATCTAGTTCATACGATGGTAAGAATAGAAATGTATCTATGGATGCATATACACCTTTATTAGAACTTAAAGAAAACCCACCACCATTAGGATTTGCTTTATTAAAAAATGATAATATAATGCAGCAGGCTTATATGCTTATTAGAAATAATTGTAGAGCGCCTGTTGTAGAGACAAGTTCAGATAAACTTCTATTAGATAATTTTGTAGCTGACCCAAATGAAAATTGGTTAAATTATATTTCTGATTTAATAGGTCAGGCTAAATACAGATTACATTTGGATGAAAATGGCAGGATATTATTTGCTCCTAAACAAAAATTAGATGAATTACAACCAGTATGGACATATAATGATGATAATAGTTCAATACTATATCCCGAAGTTAGTATGCAACATGATTTGTATGGAATACCAAATGTTGTAGAAGTTGTATGTTCAACTGGATTACATGAATATACTGCCAGAATAGTTAATGATGATCCAAACAGTCCTACTTCAACAGTAAATAGAGGTAGGGAAATAATTCATAGAGAGACAGAACCAAATCTTCCAGGATTTCCTAGTGAAGAACAAATTGATGAATACGCTAAGAACTTATTAGAGACATTATCATCGGTTGAATATCAAGTTAGTTATACACATGGATATTGTCCTGTTAGAGTTGGAGATGCTGTTAGATTAAATTATAAAAAAGCTGGTTTGGAAGGTATAAAGGCTAAAGTTATAAGCCAAACTATAAAATGCGAAAACGGTTGCTCCGTAAATGAGACAGCCGTATTTACAAAGAAATTATGGAATTAGAAAGGAGAATAATATGGCTTTATCACAAGATCTTATAAACCAATTTGTTAAATTAACAAATAAAGAAGAAAAACTTAAAGAAGTAACAGTTAACGGTACTTATAAGACTATTAATGGTGAGGAATACGTTCAGATAGACGGTTCTGAAATTTGGACACCAGTTACTTCTACAGTAGAAGCTGAAACTGGAGAACGAGTTAAAGTATTAATAAAAAATCATACAGCAACTGTAACTGGTAACATAAGTTCTCCTTCAGCTAGAAATAAATCTGTTCAAGATTTAAAAGATGAAGTTGATGAAAATGGTAACTCTATTAGACAAATGGATAATACTATAATGCAACAAGGTAACTCTATTATTCAAATAGATAATAATATTAAGCAAGTTAATAATGATATTTTACAAGCTAATAATGCTATTAATCAACAAGGAAATATTATTAAACAATTAGGTAATAATATAAATCAACAAAATAATGAGATATCTCAAATAAATAATAAGATTACTCAACAAGATAATAATATTACACAAATAAATAATGATATAAATCAACAAAATAATATAATAACACAACATGGAAATGCTATTAATCAACAGAACAATATTATTAATCAACAAAATAATATTATTAATATGCATGGAAATACTATGGAAGTATTTGATTCTGATATTCGAATATTAAATAGTGCTTTTAAAATAGAAGATGGTGTATTAACAGGTTTAGATGAAATTATTGTTGATGAGTTAGAAACTAATCATTTAAATGCTAAGTACGCTAATATAGACTTTAGTAATATTAATCAATTAGCAGTTAAAAAGATATTTTCAGATTCTGGTCTTATCAAGGATTTAGTTGTACAAAGTGGTAAGATTACAGGAGAATTAGTTGGTGTTACAATTAAAGGTGATTTAATAGAAGGTAATACAATTAGGGCTGATAAATTAGTTGTAAAAGGTGAAGATGGTTTATATTATAAACTTAATATAGATGGTCTTAATGAAATTAGTACAACACAAGCATCCAAAGTTGCATTAACTACTTCTAAACCAAGTGATTGGGATACTAATTTTAAGGATTACTATGTTATATCTAATGGTAAATATGTACATGTATCTGGTAATTCTGCTCCTACTTGGGCAGCTAATACATATTATAAATTAAGTTTAGATCATGAGTCTGGGTTAGATGGTACTGTTATTTTAGCTAAATCAGTTACGGCTGATAAAGTTCAAGTATCAGACTTAGTTGCTTTTGATGCTACTATTGGTGGTTTTCATATAGGAGATCACTCTTTATATTCAGGAGTAAAGAATTCAATTAATAATACAACTCGTGGAATATATATGGATGATAGTGGTCAAGTAAATATAGGTGATTCTAATAACTTTCTTAAATATTTCTTAGATACTTCAGATAATACTTACAAATTAAGAATATCAGCCGGTGTTATAACCATGGGTGGTATGAGTAAGACTTTAGAAGAGACTATAAATGAGATGGAAGATAATGTAGATAAAACAGTAAAAACAGTAGATGTTGAATATTATCTATCTAATAAATCTGATTCATGTGAAGGTGGCTCTTGGTCTACAACTGCACCAGCATGGGTTGATGGTAAATATATGTGGTCTAGGCAAAAAGTTACATATGTTGACGGAACTACAGCTACTAGAAACGAAACATGCATAGCTGGTGCTAAAGGTGCTACTGGTAATAAAGGTGATAAGGGAGACAAAGGTGATAAGGGTGATAAAGGTGATAAGGGTGATACTGGTTCACAAGGTATTCAGGGTCTACAAGGACCACAAGGAGAGCAGGGTATTCCAGGTCCTAAAGGCGATAAAGGAGATACTGGACAAAACGGCACAAATGGTAAAACATCATATTTTCATATAAAATATTCATCTAAAGAAAACCCAACAAGTTCTTCAGATATGACAGAGACACCTAGTAAATATATAGGCACATATGTTGATTTTACAGAAGCTGATAGTACTGATCCAACAAAATATAAATGGTCTCAATTTGAAGGATCACAAGGAGCCAAAGGTGATCAGGGTATACCTGGTACTAATGGTACAAATGGTAAAACATCATATCTTCATATTGCTTATGCAACATCATCTGATGGAAAAACAAATTTCTCTGTTAGCGACAGTACAAATAAAACATATATTGGACAATATACAGATTTTACTCAAGCTGATAGTACTGACCCAACAAAATATAGTTGGTCTTTAATAAAAGGAGATAAAGGTGATAAAGGTGATACTGGCGCCAAAGGTGATACTGGTGCTACTGGTACTGGTGTAGAATCTATTACAGAAGAATATTATTTGTCTGATAAAAAAGATTCTCAAACAGGTGGTTCTTGGTCTACAACACCTTCAACATGGTCTTCTGGTAAATATATTTGGACAAGAAGTAAAATAGTATATAAAAACCCAACATCAACAAAATATACAACTCCTATATGTTCTAGTGAATGGGAAGCTGTGAATGAAATAAATGTTGGTAGTAGGAATATTGCACGATTAGGATGTATAATTCCTTATGATACAGGAACAACAGTGTCAAATGATAATTTTATAAATAGTGGAAGTTGTATATTTTCACGTAAAGCTCTTAATAATTCAGGTCCAATTATAGATCATAATGTTATATGGGAACAAGATCAATCATATGTAATATCGTTCTTAATGAGAAAATTAGAAGGTACTGTAAATAATATATATTTTTGGAATGATCCATTAAAACACAATGATAGTAAAATATATATAGACGGTGTTTATAAAGCAACTTTATCACAACAATTTGATATTAATGATGATACTGCTTGGCATAAATATGAAATATATTTTAAAGCTAAAGCTGTAACTGCTGATGAAGCATCATCAACTGGCACTAGTAAACATATAATAATGCAACCAATAAAACAAGCAACTACTGCTTATAAAATGGAAATAAAAAATTATAAAATAGAAAAAGGTAATAAACCAACAGATTGGACACCTGCACCGGAGGATATATATCAAACCATAGATAATATTCAAATTGGCGGTAGAAATTTATTATATTATTCAAAATTAGATACCAGTATACATGATTCTAAAAGAAATTATACATATTATGGTCTTAATAGTACAACATCAAGAACATATTCAAATAATGCTAGACATGTTGTTACTCCAATTAGTGGACATAGTAAAAATAATGGAGAAGGAATACACGTTAATAGATATAATAAAAATAGTGATGAATTTAGTAGCAAACTTCTTGAACCTGGTGAAACATATTCTATTAGTTTAGATATAAAGGGTACAATAGATGATAGTAGTACTGGTGGAATATTAGCATTCATGTATAATCACACAAAAACAGAAGCTCCATATCAGAATATAATTAATCTTAAAACATTTAAATCGATTATATCATCTAACGAATATAAAAGAATATCTGCATCTTTTACTTTACCGATCAATGCAATATATGATGTTACTATACAATTATTATTCGGCTACGGTGCAGATATATATTATAAAAATATAAAATTAGAACGAGGTAATAAACCAACAGACTGGTCACCAGCACCAGAAGACACTTTATCACAAACATCTGAAGTTATAGTTGGTACTCAGACAGGTACTACAGCTGCTTGGACCGGTGTTGCATCTTTCTCTAGTTTAGAGGACAATCAACAAATAACATATTGGTTACCACAAACATCTGCTTCTAATGCCACATTAAATTTAACTTTAGCAGGTGGAGGAACAACTGGTGCTAAACCATTATATTATGGTGGAACATCTAGATTAGGTACACATTATCCAGCTGGTTCTGTTGTACATTTAACTTATAGAAAGAATGTTACTATTGGTTCTACAACTATAGCTGAAGGTTGGTGGGCAGATGCTAATTATGATAGTAATAACTATGACAGAATTAGATTAAATAATAATATAAAAGCTAAGTCAGCTATTACTAATTCACGTTTAATAGTTGGAGATTCGGGTGGATATTTCCATCTATCTGCTGGTTCATCTTTTGATATAGACAAACCTATATTATGGGCTGGGTCGGATATAGCTGCTAATGGTAGCGGTTCAAATAACTATTTATCAATGCCATCTTGTACAATAAGAAATAATACAAATTCTAGCTGGACTGCTACACAGAATTTAACTTTATATTTAGTAGGTTCGTTATCCGGAAATAAATTTATAGTTGATTCTACAACACCATTTACAACTAATTTGCCTACTGCTGAGAATAGTCAATATTATATTTCTTTGGGATATATGATTTCAACATATCAAATATATCTATATCCAGAACATCCTATATTTAAATATTCTAATGGACAATTTAGAAATATATCGCAAATTGCATATGAGGCATTTACTAGTGAAATTGGTGGTAAAAATATAATAAGAAGAAGTAGAGAATTTGATAGTAAAAATGTATCTTCAGAAGAAACTGGAAGATTAACTGGTGCGAGTGGAAAAGCTACATTTGGGGCTTATAAAACATTTGTAACTAGAAAAATAGTTAATTCTGTAGCAACTGATGTTGTGGCTCAATATAGAATATTAAATGTCGAATTAAACGAGCAATATGCTGTATCATTTTATGCTAGAGGTACTGGACAAGCTAGAGTGTATTTCTATGGGCCTTCTAATTATATACAAGTTAAATCAATAACAGCAATGACTAATGCTAATGGTAAAATTGAAATTAATGGAAATCCAGGTGGAGATGGTAATGTTAATATAACTCTATCAAATACTTGGAAACGTTATTGGATAATATATACACTAAAAGACACATATACTAATAACACAGAAGTACATGAGAAAGATTTGTTATTTAGATGTGATAATAAACCTACTGAATGGGAAATATGTGGTATAAAATTAGAAAAAGGTAATAAAGTTACAGACTGGTCTCCAGCACCTGAAGATAATGATAAGCTAATAAGTGATACTGCTAGCGTTGCTGATCAGGCTGCTCAAAATGCAGGTACAGCAATATCTAAAGTCGATTCATTAGAAAGACAAATTCAAAATATTGTTGTTGACGATAATAAATTAGTATCTGTCACTCAAGATGGTAATGGAATTAAAATAGATATGACAGCGGCTACTAATGAAATTAATCAATTATTAAAAGATATAGATAAAAAAGCAACAGGTCAAAATTTAGAAGATTTAAAAAAAGAATTAGAGAAACAAATATCTGCTTTATCAGGAAGAACTGCTTATATTAATGCTTCAACAGATAGTCAAGGTAGACCAGTAATAACACTTGGAGCTACAGACAGTCCATTTAAAGTTCAAATAACAAACGAAGCTATAAACTTTATACAAAATGGACAAATTATAGCATATGCAAATGGACAGAAATTTTATAACTTAAGAACCGTTGTACAACAAGACGTACAAATAGGTAATGGTCCAGGATTTATTTGGAGAACAAGGGATTCTGGTAATATGGGATTAACCTGGGTTTCAGGATAATAATTTTGAAGGAAAGGAGAATAGATAATGGGTAAATCCGATTGGGAATGTTACACTGGTTGTGATCGTATAAGTACTACGGGATTATACTATGATTTTAGAGTATATTGCTATTGGAAATCTAATGGTTGGCGTTATAATATGGGGCCAGTACGTGGATATGCTTGTATGGATACTGAAGAATTAGTATATGATGATTCAATTGATTTCCAAGATAATCAAGGAACATATTTATTAGGTTATCATGACTTTAGAGTTAACAGAGGACATAGCTCTATACAAAAAGAATATTATGCTTATATTGTTTCTGAAGCATCATATGAATCAGGTACTAGAGAAAGTACTCCAGGAGAACATTTATATTGTTATACTGATGCTAAGACTCATACTGTTATAACTTATAATGCTAATGGTGGTTCTGGTCAGCCAGGTAATCAAGATAAATGGTATGGCGAATCATTATATTTATCTAGTACAAAACCAACTAGAACAGGATATACATTTAAGAATTGGAATACTGCATCTAATGGTAGTGGTACATCATATAATCCAGGAAGTCAATACGGACCAGATCCTGGTGGTACTGTAACATTATATGCACAATGGACTCCGATTACATATGCAGTAACTTATAATGGCAACGGTTCAAATGCTACAAATGTTCCTGGTTCTCAAACTAAAACTTATGGACAAAACTTAACTTTATCGAGTCAAACACCAATAAGAACGGATTATGTATTTAATGGATGGAATACTAAGGCTGATGGTACTGGTACAAATTATGCTGCTGGTGCCACTTATACTGGAAACGCTGCTCTGGCATTATATGCTAAATGGACTCTAGCTTATGTTAAACCTAGATATACAAATTTAAGTATAGCTAGATGTAATTCATCTGGTACAAAATCAGAGACTGGTACATATTTGAGAGTAGATTTTGGTTGGGCTACAGATTTAACTGGTGTTTATGCAAAAATACAATATAAAGAATCAACAGCATCATCGTGGACAACAGCATCTATATTTGATAATAATAGTAATAAATCTGGTACAGTTAGCAATAAAGTAATAGGCTCGAATAACTTTAGTATTGAAAAGAGTTATACTGCTAGAATTTATATTTATGATAGCAAAGGTACTAGTTATGCAACATATTCTGGAGAATATGCAATAAGTACTGTAGCATTTCCTATAGATGTAAGAAAACAAGGTAAAGGTGTGGCATTTGGTAAAGTTGCAGAGACAGATGATTTATTTGATGTTAATTATAATGCACAATTTAGAAAAAATCTAGTTGTACATGGAGAAAGAATAGAACGAAAATTAGCTATAGTTGGAAGAACAAATAATGCTGGATCTAATTGGTGGTATAAATTTGCACAGGCTTCTTTCAATAATAATAAGTATCATGATCGTAATATAACTTTTTTAGTGCATTATGGATTTGGTGATAATACTGATGGGTGTGGTATATTAACAGCACATGTTAGAACTAATGGCAATGGTGGTGTTGAAAGTTGTCAATTAGAATGGGAATATTGTGGTCCAGATATATATCCTGGTGATTTTCGTATGTATTATAATGCCGATACAACAGCCACATCACATACTGTTGAGTTATGGTGTTACTCTAATGCTGCTTATAGACGATTACATTTTGATGTTTTAGCAGAATATACGATAAGTACTGGTAATGATTTTAATCTTTGGAGTGTATATAATACTCAAACAGAATCTGGAACTACACCATCTAGTAGTTTAACTAGAAAAGATTCAGTTGTAAAAGCAAATATGAGTGGTGGTAAAGTAATATATGACAATACTGATGGTACAAACGGAACCGTTACTTTATCAGTTACTGCAGGTAATTTTAAATGTATAGAAATATTTTATAAAGATCAGCAAGGTAATTATCCAGGATATTCTAGTGTTAAAGTATACGATCCAAACGGTAAAAGAGTTGAAACAACAGTATGTAGTAGAGGATCATCAAGTTCTACAAGAATAAGATTAAATACTAGATCTATAGTTATATCTGGTACTAGTATAACTGTAGAATCATATCAAGTTAATTATGTAAATAATGAAGGAGAATATACAGCTAATGAACAAAGAATTGTAAAAGTTATAGGATATAGAGGATAGGAGGTAAAAATGGCATTAGTTAAATCAGTAGAATTAGATAATGGGGTGGTTGTTACCTATCATAGAATAGTCAGTATAAATAAAATTACAAATAAATCAATAATAATTGAAGTTGCTAGTTATATAAATGAATCAAAAAGACAAGAAGAAATAGAAAAACAAGAATCAGGAGAACCTATGAATATTTATATTGACACAACTTATTTAAATAAAGATTATGATGAAACTGAAACAATTGAAGATTTATATGATTATTTAAAAACAACCGATAAATTTAAAAATGCACAAGATGCATAATAAAACTTATAAGGAGGACATATAATAATGGCTCAAGCAATAGCTACTGTTTTAGTAGCAATAATAGGATTAATTGGAATTGTTATACAAAACAAATCCAATAGTAAATTAAAGAGTCAGGAAGATTTACTGAAAACTGTTGATGATAAGATGGATAAGTTAAAAACTCAGTCCATAGAAGAGGACAAACGTCTTAACAAAAAATTAGATGTTATGGATATGGATAATTGCAAACGATTTCTTATCGTTGAAATGACAAAAATACAAGATGGAATGTATACACCTAATGAAGAACAAAAACGTATGTTATATGAAACAAAAGAACGTTATAACAATGATGGCGGAGATTCTTACGTAGATAGTATGTTTGAAGGTTTGCAAGCTAAAGGATTATTATAGAAAGGAGATAAAAACTATGACAACTTATTTAGTTATTAAACAAGAAAATAGACCAGATGGTATTACAAACAAAACAACAGAAAGTAGACAAACTTTTGCCTCTGCAATGTCATTATTTTATTCGTGGGCATCTACTGCAAGTGCAACAGAGCTTTTCACATCTGTAGTTCTTACAATATTAGATAATAACGCAAATATAATTGAAAATAAAATAATACCAACGGCATATCAAGAAGAACCTGTAGAACAAACAGAACAAGAATAAAAGAAAGGAGGATTGATGTATGTTTGAAGTCAAAAAAGATCTATCTATACATATTACTCGAGGCGATATAGGACTTCTTGAAATAACTGCTAAAAATGAAGATGGAAGTGATTATATATTTAAAGTTGATGATGTTATAAGATTAGGTATATTTGAAAAGAAAAAATTTAATTTAATTAAAAAACAAAAAGATATAACTGTACAAGAAGAAACAACAACAGTTCAAATACCTTTAAATAAAGAAGATACAACGATAGGTGATATTATTAATACTCCTGTTGATTATTGGTATGAAGTACAGTTAAACCCAGAAACAAATCCTCAAACGATTATTGGTTATGATGAAAATGGAGCAAAAATATTTAGACTTTATCCAGAAGGAGTTGAGGAAGAATGATAGTTGCCAAAGGAAGTTTAACTGGAAATTTAGTTAATAAACAATCTATACAGGGAATAATAAATAAAGCAACTGAATATATAAGACCAACTACTCAAGTAAAAATTATAACCCCTACAAAACAAATTCAAGAGGTATTACCTGATGAAAATATTGATTTATTATCAAAAGTAACTGTAAATGCTATTCCTGATGATTATATTATTCCAGAAGGTCAAAAAGAAATAACAGAAAATGGAATGTCAGATGTAACTCAATATGAAAGTGTCAATGTAAATGTACCAATACCAACTCCAAACTTACAAAACAAATTAATAACTATAACAGAGAATCAAACACAAATAATAGTAGCAGATGCAGAATATGATGGTTTAAATGAAGTAGAGATAATAACAAATGTTGGTGGAGAAAATGAATATAATACAAAAATTGATACAAATTCTTCTTATGATGCTAGTATTGGTTTAAGGTCATTAATTACAAAGTGTGAAAATTTAGATGTGAGTAAAAGAAATACATTGAATAATTTTTTTGATTCTTGTATTAATTTAAAAAATATTCCACAATTAAATACAACTAATGTTCTTAGTATGTCTGGATTATTTAAAAATTGTAAATCTTTAACAACCATACCTCAAATGGATACAAGTAATGTTAAAGATATGAGTTCGATGTTTCAAAATTGTATATCTTTAACAACCATACCTCAAATTGATACAAGTAATGTTCAGAATATGAATTGCATGTTTAATGGATGTAATTTATTAACAACTATTCCACAATTAAATACCGGTAGCGTTACAATTATGAGTGATATGTTTAGACAATGTATAAATTTGGTTAACATTCCACAATTAAATACACGTAATCTCTATAATATGAATGGTATGTTTTATATGTGCCAAAAATTAAAATCTATACCACAAATAATTACAAATAATGTAACTAGTATGTATCAAACATTTTATGCTTGCGTTGAATTGGAAAATGTACCAGTATTAAATACAAGTAAAGTTACAAATTTAACACAAGCATTTTATTATTGTCAATCACTTACAGATGAAAGTATAAATAATATACTCACAATGTGTATTAATATAAACACTTCATTTAGAGGTATAAAAAAACTAACGACTTTAGGATTTGCTTCTAGTTGGTGTCCAGCTTCTAGAATACAAGCATTAAGTAATTATCAAGCGTTTTTAGATGCTGGTTGGACAATAGGATATTAAAAGAAAGGAGAAAATATTATGGATATTATGCAATTTATGCAATTAATAGTTGTAGCAATATTAGTTGAGGCAATATGGGAAAACCTAAAAATGGTTTATGATAAAAATAAAATAAATGTAAGTATGATAGGATGTCTATTATTAGGAATGATAATTTGTGTACTTGGAAGATTAGACATATTTAAAATGGTAGGTTTGGAATTATATATTCCAGTAGTAGGTTCTTTACTCACCGGTATAATATGCTCAAGGGGAGCAAATGCTTTACATGACTTATTGAAAAGAATAAAATCTATAAAGGGGGAATAATATTATGAATGAAGAAACAGATAACAATGATATTTTAGAAGTTATTGATGGTACATATATAGATAATGATATGAAATTAGATACTCAAGTTATTCCTGAATTTACAGACGAAGAAGCAGATGATAGAGAATATGAAACTATTGAAGAAAACGAAGAAGGAGGATTATAGAATGGGAAAAGTATATTATAATCAAGCTGATTCGAGATGGGGTTCTCATCCTTACCCATCTCAAGAATTACCTAAAGCTACCATTAAATCTGGTGGTTGCGGTGTAACTTGTGCTGCTATGGTTGTATCTAGCCTTAAAGAAATAATTCGTCCAGACACTATGGGAGACATAGCTATAGAAAATGGTTTCAGAGTTAATGGTGGAACATCTGCTAAGTTATTTCCATATATTGCTGAAAGATGGGGATTAGAGACTAGACCAGTTAAATCTTCATACGAAGCGTTAGAAGCATGTAGAGAAGGATATCTTGTAGTTATATTAGTAGGAGCTGGATTGTGGACTACTGGCGGACATTATATTCTTGCAGTTGGACATAGAAATGATGAAATAGAAATTTATGATCCATATTTGTATGCTGGTAAATTTAATAGATATAATAGACAAGGAAAAGTAAGTGTTGAAGGTAATAGTTGTTTTGTACAAATAGATACATTCAAACAAAATTCTGAAGCTCGTTCGTTTTATGCATTTAAACTACCACAAAATGAACAATCAGTTCAACCACAAGCAACTATGTTAGTAAAATATGTTAATACACAATCTAAAAATCTTAATGTAAGAAATAATCCTAATGGAGCTGTTATTGGAAGTCTTCCTAAAGGTACTCAAGTAATAGTATATGAAGAATCTAATGGATGGTCTAGAATAGGTGATAATAAATGGGTTAGCTCTTCATATTTAGATTTTAAAGCTCCAAGTGGAAATAGAACTATGAGAGTTAAAGATGTTAGTACTCATCTTAATGTTAGATCTAATCCAAATACTGAAAGTTCAATTGTTAGTAAATTAAGTAATAATACAAGAGTTGAAGTTGATGGTGAAGAAAATGGATGGTATCATATTATAAGACCAGTAAATGGTTGGGTATCTGGAAAGTATTTAGGTGAAGGTGGAACAACTAGTCCTTTAGTAGATAGAGGAACCGTTGGACAAATTAAACGTTTCCATTCTATGACAACTATATATGAAAATTCTAATTTCTCTGGAAAGAAATGGTCTTATCTACCATTAACACAAGTACGTATATTAGCTAATGTTAGTGTAGATGCAGATAAAGTATATGTAATAAAGACTGCTAGAGTTGGATACGTACGTAAGGATTCTTATAAATAATTAAAAAGAGGGTGTGAAATATACATATCCTCTTATTTTTCTAAAAATTAGCAATTTTTTCAAAAACTTCGAAAAAACGACCTTCGAGAATCGATTTTAAGCCATTTTTATTTTTAAGGAATATAACTTGTTTATAAAAGGGGTAAAATCGCTCTACGGCTATCCTGGTGTACGTACGTCAATTTGGCCATTTTTCGCGTGTTTTTCATGCCTTTTTATAGAAAAAATAGTATATTTTTGAAAGAAAGAGGTGATTATTATGAAAAATCTATTATATGGAGTATTTACAACTTTATTCTTATTCGGAGTTGGTAAAATTATTTATGATGCTGGAGCTGAAAATCAAAGAAAAAATAATGGTAACATTATCATAAATATTAAAAAAGGTTCCGTTGATGAATTAAAGAAAGTATTTAATAAGATAGATGAGTCTTAACAGACTCTCTTTCTTTTTTCGCGTGAAATACATGTTATTATATAGGAGGTAATAAAAGATGGAAAATATTGTAGAAAGATTCAAAGCAATTGAAAAGCCAGAGAAGGTTAAACAAATTCGTTTAGGAAAGTATTCTAAATTAATGAAGGAAGGATATAGCCCAAATGAAATTTTTAATCGTATCAAAGATTTAACAGTTGAAGAAGCATATGTGTATTATCATCTATGTGTTAACGAATAAAATAGAGAGTCTTAATTGACTCTTTTATTTTTCGCGTGAAATACATGTTATATTATAGAAAACTAAGGAGGTATTAATTATGAAAATTAAACAAGAAAGAAACAAAGGAAAACATTTAAGAAAGAGAAAGATTGTATTGACCGATCGATTCTATGCATTAATGTCTATACTATTAGGAATATTGTCTATGTTTATACTTAAAGAAATTGGAGAGACAGATGTGACAGGACCAATATTTATAATATTCTTAGGAACATTAGGTTACATAGGAACTTTTGGAGAAGATGACTAATCTTCTTCTTTTTATTTTCGCGAAAATTGCATATTGTATTATAGAAATAATATATAAAAAAGGAGGTAATTGATATGGATAAAACTAAAGTAGCAATTTATGGAATTATGGCAGGTGTATTTGTTGTCTATGCATGCTTTGCAAAATATTGTATAGATAGACAATTTGATATACCTACTAAAAAGGATATTGAATTAGCTAAAATAAAAAGAGACATCGCTAACAATTACAATAATGCAGTTTCTAAAATAATGGAAGAGGAGTCTAAATAAGACTCTTTTTATTTTCGCGAAAAAAACAAGCTCTTTAATGGAAAGGTATGTAGGCAGGTGATGTTGCCGAATTGTATATTCTCAATACAATCATGTCTTTCTAATTTTTGAGAAAGGAGGAAATGCTATGGGTAAAAATTTGAGTTTACATTGTGGCATACGTTTAGAGAAGTATATCATTGATATTTGGGAAGATACTATAATGAAACAAGTTGGTATACATTATCTTTTTCATTTTCCAAACGGATACGGTGCTTCAGTAGTTAAAGCTTATGGATGTCATGGATTTGAAAATGATCGATGGGAACTAGCATGTACTTTATATGAGACAGAGGGAGTTGATGTTATAAACCCTGATGAAGAGTATGTAATAGTGTATCCATACGAAATAATGCATGGATCAGATGTTTTAGGTAATTTAAAAGATAAAGAAGTTAGAAGGATTCTTTATAAAATAATGAAATTGAGATAGGAGGTATGTAAATGAAAAAGAAAAATTATTTATTCAAAGGTGTTACAACTGATATTTTAAGAGTATGGGCTAATGGATGTGCTCCAGAAATTAAAGATTACATAGAACGTATTGAGGTAGTTGATGCTCAAGTCAAATTAACACTACTAGAAGCTATGGCTGCTAGAAAACAAATTAACAATTTTAATAAAGAATGTGGAACCAAATTAAGATTATTAAAAATGAAAAATTAAACGCGAAATTTGCATACCTTATTATAGAAACAGGTAAATAAATTTATAAGGAGGTATTTAATATGAATAGAATATTAAGTGTTATGATAACTGGATTATTAACAGGTATTACTTGTACAATTGGTATGAAGATTGGACAAAATATACTTGATAAAATCGAAGTTAACAAAACAAAAGATGCTAAAATAATTAAAATTAAATCTTAATCAAATTTTACCTAATATATAAGGAGCAGCAATGCTCTTTATTTTTTAGAATTAGAAAGGAGAGTAAATTTATGTTCTTACATTATATTATCGGACTAATTCTTGGTATTATAGTTCGGTTATACAATTCATAGAGTATGGGTTATACATCAACAAACATGGGGTTATATTGCTGTAGATCAGAATACTCAACAAGTCCGTTTGCATCTCAATCCAGTAGATTTTAAAGATGGTAAAGTTAAAAGAGTTGTATTAGATGTTACATATGGAGTAAAAATACCAGTAGATGAAACGCGAGAATAACTTGTCCTTTAATGGAGAAGGTATTATGCAAATATATTAATAGGAGGAGTGTGTTATGCACAAAATTAAGAATGCGCTATGGAGCGATTATGAAAATGTATCTGGTCTTATTAAAGGTTTAGACAAGGGTAGTGAATACTATGAAGATGCAGTAAAAGAACGTGATAATATTAGAAAGGAATTAATCGAACTTGCTCAGATTGAGTCGAATAAAGTTATAAATGAAAAACAACTAAAATCTGAA
This sequence comes from uncultured Clostridia bacterium, assembly GCA_946619755.1. Lineage (GTDB taxonomy): Bacteria > Bacillota_I > Bacilli_A > RF39 > UBA660 > RUG705. The sequence continues at coordinate 41,238 of CAMOMI010000002.1, read as the reverse complement.
TCGAGAAAAGACATAATTAACAAAGTAATAGACATAACGACTTTTACAGTAACTACAGCAGTATCAATCTATTCTATAATCTTAACATTTAAATTTGATCAGTCATCAACCATAACAAGTACATTAGGACGTAATATTTTAAGTGGAACCATTCCCAAAGCGAATAAGAGGTAATACGCTATCTCACACTAAAGGACTAATTTCAAAGTCCTTTTAGTTTTTTGATAGATATTTTTAAAAGAAAGGAGAAAAAATATTCATGACAAACGCACAATTTTTATTAAAAAAGTACTCACCAGTAATCTTAACAGGTTTAAGCATGGTAGGCGTAATCGCATCAACTGCATTAGGTATTCAGGCAACTCCGAAAGCTCTTAAGTTAATTAATGAAGCTGAAGCAGTTAAAGGTTCTAAGTTAACGAAGAAAGAAGTAGTTAAAGTGGCTTGGAAACCCTATATACCTACGGCTATAAGTTGCATTACAACAATAGGCACAATTTTAAGCTTACATATTTTAAATACTAAAACACAAACAGCATTAACAGCAGCATATGCAACACTAAATAATTTACATCAAGAATATGTAGCAAAGACTAAAGAATTATATGGTGAAGATGCTGACCAAAAAGTTAGAAACGCAATCTTAAATGATCATCCTATGATGATAAAAGATTTAAGTGAAGATGGTCAGTTATTCTTTGATTATCAATCTTTGCGATATTTTGAAAGTAGTATCGAAGATGTTCTTCGAGCTGAGGATCAACTTAATGCAGAATTTGCAGCAAGTGGAGCAGTTACGATGAACGATTTTTACCGATTATTAGGTTTGGAACCACTTTCATATGCTAACGAAATAGGTTGGTATGATAATGGAACATACTTCGAAATAAAATTTGAGAATCAACTATGTATGATGGATGTTGGTGGCGATCGAGAAGACAGAGTAGATGTATTTATTATTAACGCTATTACAGAACCGAATGTATGTTTCGATGCTGAAAGTATCATATTAAGATAACGCGAAAAAAACTTATACTGTAATGGAAAATATTGTAAAGGAGGCAAATTTATGAACCCAAAGATTTTAACTATTGTTGGTTTAGGTTTAACATTAGCTGGTACTATAGTTAGTGGTATAGCTTCAAACCAAACACAAAAAATATTAATCGATGAAGCAGTAAATGCTAAAGTTGCAGATTTGACAAAATAGAGGACAGCAATGTCCTTTAATTTTTTTAGAAAGGAGAATAATATGAATCAAAAAATTACACAATTTTTCAGTAATTCGAAGAAATTTTTAGGAAAACATAGTCCTGAAATTTTAACAGGTGTCGGAATAGTTGGTATGGGCTATTCTGTTATTTCTGCTGTCAGAGCTACACCAAAAGCTATGATGCTAGTAGAAGATAAAAAGATTCAACTAAATGTAAATCATTTGACACCTAAAGAAACATTTATAACTATATGGAAACCATATTTACCATCAGCTTTAAGTTTTATAGCATCAAGTGCATGCATAATCGGTGCGAGTGCAGTAAATTACAAACGAAACGCAGCATTAGGAGCAGCATATGCTTTATCTGAGCGTACATTAATTAGATATAGAGATAAAGTAATAGATACTCTTGGTGAGAGAAAGGAACAAGAGATAAGAGACAAAATCGCTCAAGATGATGTTAATAATGATCAACCTTCTCCAAAACAAATAATTGTTACTGCAAAAGGTAATACATTATGTAAAGATATGATATCTGGTAGATATTTTAAATCAGATATTGAAACAATTAAACAAACTATTAATAAACTTAATAGACGACTTACATATGACCATTATATTTCATTAAACGAATTCTATGGCGAATTAGGTTTAGATGATATTAAAAATGGCGATCTTATGGGTTGGAATTTAGATAATGGTTTAATAGAACCAACTTTCAATGCATGTATAACTGAAGAAGATGAACCATGTATTGTATTTGATGTAGATATAAGTCCGAAGTATGACTTCGATAAACTTATATAAATTTAAACGCGAAAAACGCATATACTATAATGAGACATAAAAGAAAGGAGGTTTCACGACTATGGAAAATACAGAATTAGAAACAGTACAAGAAGTTGCAGAAGTAGCTGAAGTTTCAACTGCAAGTAAACTAGTAAAAATTGGTGGAGTAGCATTAGGTGTTACAGCACTAGTAGGATTAGGTTACATAGTAGTTAAAAAGATTAGAGCTAGAAGAAATGCAAATATAGATACTGTAGAGTATTCAGAAGTTAATTCAGTCGAAGAAGAAACTGAAGAATAATGTCTTTAATCGATTAAAGGAGTATCTATTAAACAGATACTCTTTTTATTTTTATTTTAGAAAGGAGAATAAAATTGAAAATTCAAAATTATCCACCAAACTCTCATAAGTATAAAGAAGAACAGAAAAAAGCATCAGAACAACTTACTGAAAAGAGAGTTACAGAAAAAGTAGTAACAGGTACAGTCAAACGTAAGAAAAAGGGATTGTTTGACAAATTTATGGGTAATATAATCTCTGAAGATGCGCCTAGTGTTAAGTCTTATATTTTTGGAGATGTATTAATACCAGCGATTAAAAAAGCCATTTCAGATATTGTTACGGATGGTATAGATATAATATTATATGGTGAATCTAGAAAAGGTAGAGGACGCTCTACAGCAGATAGAGTATCATATAGAAACTATTATGATGGAGGTTCTTATAGTAGACCTCACATGAATGAAAGACAAGTATTAACTGCTGGTCAGTATTCTTATGATGATATTATACTTCCTTCTCGAGGGGAAGCTGAAGATGTATTAGCAAGAATGGATGAATTAATGGATACATACGGATTAGTAAGAGTAGCTGACTTATATGATCTTGTAGGTATAACAGGTAATTATACAGATAATAAATATGGATGGACTAATATAACTAGAGCTGAAATTGTTAGAACTAGAGATGGTTTTATGATTAAAATGCCTAGAGCAGTCCCAATTGATTAAAGAGAGGAGAATAAAATATGTTAAAATTACCAGAAAATTTAAACAGAGTAATACATACCGTAGGATTTCAGGCTAAGAAGCATGCACCTGAAATTTGTACTACATTAGGTATTATAGGTGGTGTTAGTGCCACAGTATTAGCATGTAAAGCAACTAGAAAAGTAGATGCTATATTTGCTGAAAAGAAACAAATAGAAGAAAACATAAAAATTTGCCTTGCTGATCACGAGGTACAGTATACTGAAGAAGACGCTAAGAAAGATATTTATGTTACAAATGTACAAACAGGAGTTAAATTATTAAAAGTTTATAGTCCTGCAATAATATTAGGTACTTTATCAATTGCATCTATATTATTTGGACAAAGAATATTAAAGAAAAGGTATGCTTCTTTAGGTGCTGCATATTTTGCATTAGATAAAGGATTTAAAAATTATAGAAAAAATGTAGTTGAAAGATTTGGTGAAGAAGTAGATAAAGAACTTAAATATGGAATTAAAGCTAAAGAAATTATAGAAAAAGATGAAAAAGGAAAAGAAGTAAAGAAGACAGTTTATGAGATAGATGGGAATATTAAAGATATAAGCCCCTATGCTAGATTTTTTGAGGAGTCTTCAGATCAATGGAAAAAAGATTCTGAGTATAATTTAATGTTTTTAAGAAAACAACAAGATTATGCAAATGAAGTATTAAAATGTAAAGGATATTTATTTTTAAATGACGTATATGCTATGTTAGGTATTCCTAAAACAAAAGCAGGTCAAGTAGTTGGTTGGAAATGGGATAGCAATGGAGATAATTATGTAGACTTTGGTATATATGATGTAACTGATGAAAGAAAAAGAGCTTTTGTAAATGGATACGAACGTAATATACTTTTAGATTTTAATGTTGATGGAAATATATTAGGAAATTTAGAATGGGAGGAATAAAAATATGAAAAATGTATTAATATTCTTAGCTGGTGCTGGTGTAGGTGCTGGTGCCACTTGGTATTTTGTTAAAAAACATTATGAGAAAAAAGCTGATGATGAAATAAATGATGTAGTTACAAGATTTAAAGCGTATAGGGATCAACTTGAAGAAACACATATTGGAGTTCCAGATGAAAATCCCAATCCCAATTATGAGGGAAACAGTAGAAGAAATAATGTGGTCTCAATTGAAAGACCAGTACAATCAGATTCTGATGAAGAACTATCTAATGGGATAATAGATGATCCAAAAGGAGAACATGATGGAGTAGCTCCTTATGTTATATCTGAAGAAGAATTTGGTGAGGAAGATTATGATCAAAAAACATTATATTGGTATTACAGAGATAATATATTAGCAACTGACGAAGATATTGAAGTCGAAGATAAATTTACGACAGTTGGTGATGCTTTAGAAGAGTTTAAGAAAGACAAATATATTGAAAGGGTTCTTGTAAGAAATGAACAAGATGAAACTGACTATGAAATATTAATCTCTGAAAAACATTTTTATGAAGTTACAGGAGGAGATACTGAATAATGAATTATCAAGATCAGGTTAGAAATAGATATTTCGAATGGCTGTATAACTACGCTTGTAAAGGACGAATTAATGAAAAAACATCATTTAGAAAATTATTTATGAATTTGCATAATACACAATTTGACTTTTATATACGTAACGATGTCAATAGAGCCATGGATGGAGTTAACCTGAGGTATCGCTTCGGAACTGTTATAAACAATGACGAGGCTTTTGATATTTTAGATGAACCATGTAGTGTTCTAGAAATGATATTAGCTTTAGCTATTAGAATTGAAGAACAAATCATGGACGACCCAAGTTATGGTGACAGAACTCAACAATGGTTTTGGGGTATGCTGTCAAATATTGGTATCGGTATGATGTCAGATGATATTTATGATGACAAATATGTCAATGAACGTATTTATAGATTTTTAGAGAGACGTTATGAACCGAATGGAAAAGGAGGCCTATTCTATATTCGTAATTGTGATCAAGATCTTAGAGACGTTGAAATATGGACACAAGTGTGTTGGTATTTAAATACAATAAGTTAGAAAGGAGGAGCTTCAAATGATCGACGTATTAATAGGAGGTATTACTAGAAATACTGAAACAATAGAAAAGTTAACTAAGAAAATTAATTTTAGATTTGTTTTAGTAGGAATTGGATTATTTGCAGTAATAAAAATAATTCAAGATCAAAACAATAGAATAGATGCTATTGAAGAGGAGTTATCAGAGTTAAATACGGAAGGAGAATAGTCAATGTTAGATTTTTTAATGTTTGAAAGACATTTTGTAAATAAAACAGGCAAAATGGAAATCTATCCTACATTTCGACTATATCCTAAGCCAAAAGATCTTATGATTAGAGGTGGAGATTTTTATGCTGTATGGATTGAAGAAAAACAAATTTGGTCTACAGACGAAGATGATGCATTAGCTTTGATTGATATAGAGACTCGTAAACAAGTAGATGAGTATAACAAAGCAATGGGTGAAAATGCAGCATATGGTTTATATTTATATAATTCAAATAATAATTTAATTGATAGATGGCATAAATATTGTCAGAAACAAATTCGTGATACTTATAAGACATTAGACCAAAAACTTATATTTTTGAATGATGAAATAACTAGAGATTGTTATGCTACAAAACATTTACCATATGCTTTAGAACCTGGAAATATAACAGCATACGATAGATTAATGGATGTATTATATACACCAGATGAAAGACATAAAATTGAATGGGCTATCGGTTCGATAGTTAATGGTGATTCAAGAGAATTGCAAAAATTTATGGTGTTTTATGGTGCATCTGGAACTGGTAAATCAACAGTATTAAATATTATACAAATGTTGTTTGAAGGTTATTGGTGTGTATTTGATGCTAAAGCATTAGGTAGTGCAAGTTCATCATTTGCATTAGAACCATTTCATGATAATCCACTTATTGCTATACAGCATGATGGTGATTTATCAAGAATAGAAGATAATACTCGATTAAATAGTTTGGTTTCTCATGAGCATATGACCGTTAACGAAAAATTTAAAAAAGCTTATGAGAATAGATTTAATTGTTTCTTGTTTATGGGTACTAATAAACCAGTAAAAATTACTGATAGTAAATCTGGTATTATAAGAAGATTAATAGACGTTACCCCTAGTGGTAATAAAGTATCAGCAAGCGAATATAATTCTTTAATGAAAGAAATTAAATTTGAATTAGGTGCTATTGCATGGCATTGTAAAGAAGTATATGAAAGCAATAAAAACTTTTATAATAAATATGTTCCTGTGTCTATGATTGATGAAACTAATGATTTTTATAACTTTATGATGGATGTATATCGTATATTTAAAAAAGAAGATAGTACAACATTAAAGCAAGCTTGGGAATTATATAAAAATTATTGTGAAGATGCAAGAGTTAGCTATCCTATGTCAATGAGAGCATTTAAAAATGAATTAAAAACATATTTTAAAGAATATTATGACGAATATAAAACATCAGATGGTAATCATGTTAGAAGTTTCTTTAAAGGTTTTAATCTTGATATTTTAAAACATGAAAAAGAACAATCTAAAGATGAATTACCAAAACCTAAAAAATATGTTATTGAATTTAAAAAACAAAAATCTATATTTGATCAAGAATGTGCTGATTGTTTAGCTCAATATGCTACATCAAAAGAAACACCTAGTAAAAAATGGGATAATGTTAGATTAAAATTAAGTAAAATAGATACATCAAAAGTACATTATGTAAAAATTCCAGAAAATCATATAGTAATTGACTTTGATTTAAAAGATGAAAATGGTAATAAATCTTTTGAGAAAAATTTGGAGGCTGCAAGTGAATGGCCGGCCACTTATGCAGAATTATCTAAGTCTGGCCAAGGTATACATTTGCATTATATTTTCTTAGGAGATGTTACACGATTAAGTCGTGTGTATGCGGATAGTATAGAAATTAAAGTATTTACAGGTAAAAGTTCACTTCGTAGAAAGTTAACTAAATGCAATAACTTACCAATTAAAACTATTAGCTCTGGTTTACCTATGAAAGGAGAGAAAAAAGTGGTAGGCGAAAATGTTATAAAAAGTGAAATAGGTTTAAGAAAACTTATTGAACGAAATCTTAATAAAGAAATACATCCTGGTACAAAACCGAGTGTCGACTTTATCTATAAGATATTAGAAGATGCCTACGAACAAGGTTTAAAGTATGATCTTTCAGATATGAAAAATGAAATATATGCTTTTGCGGCAAATAGTACAAATCAAGCTGAATATTGTATTAAACTTGTTAAACAAATGCATTTTAAAAGTGATAATCCATCTAATGCAGTAGATTCAAAGGAGGATATTATTGTATTTTATGATATTGAAGTATTTCCTAATTTATTTTTGGTTAACTGGAAAGTTAGAGGACCTGAAAATAAGGTTGTAAGAATGATAAATCCAGCACCAAATGATATTGAACAATTATTAAAATACAAATTAATAGGATTTAACTGTAGAAGATATGATAATCATTTAATATATGCAAGACTTATGGGATATTCTAATGAACAATTATATAATTTATCTCAAAGAATAGTAAACGGAGAACGTAATGCGTTCTTTGGAGAGGCTTATAATTTATCATATACAGATGTTTATGACTTTGCATCAGCTGGTAATAAAAAATCTTTGAAAAAATTAGAAATTGAAATGGGTATACATCATAAGGAATTAGGATTACCATGGGATCAACCAGTACCAGAAGAAAAATGGACTGAAGTTGCTGAATATTGTGATAACGATGTTATTGCAACAGAAGCAGCATTTAATTATTTATCTGCTGATTGGATGGCTAGACAAATTCTAGCTGACTTAGCAGGTTTGAGTGTTAATGATACAACAAACACATTAACAACAAAAATTATATTTGATCAGGAAAGAAAACCACAAAGTAAGTTCTTCTATAGAAATTTAGCAGAACCTATATTTGAGTTAGATCCTGAAATAGAGAAATTCCTAAAGAAAGCTTGTCCTAAAATGATGTCACAAAAACATGGTGAAGCAAAATCTATTCTTCCATATTTTCCAGGTTATAAGTATGAGAATGGAGTATCAACTTATAGAGGAGAAGAAGTAGGAGAAGGAGGTTATGTTTATGCTGAGCCTGGTATTCATTGTAATGTTGCTTTGTTGGATGTTGCTAGTATGCATCCCCACAGTGATATTGCTGAGTGTCTATTTGGACCTGTTTATACTGAAAAGTTTAGGGACATTGTTGAAGGAAGGGTTTCTATTAAGCATGAAGATTGGGAAGCAGTTAGTAACATGCTTGATGGAAAACTTACGCCGTATATTCAAAAGGTAAAAACTGGTGAGATAACATCTAAAGATTTAGCTAATGCACTTAAAACAGCAATTAACTCTGTATATGGATTAACAGCTGCAAATTTCGATAATCCATTTAGAGATATTCGTAATAAAGATAATATAGTTGCAAAACGTGGAGCTTTGTTCATGATAGATTTAAAACACGAAGTGCAAGCTAGAGGTTTTACTGTTGCTCATATTAAAACTGATTCAATAAAAATACCAAATGCAACTCCAGAAATTATACAATTTGTTATGGATTTTGGAGAAAAGTATGGTTATACATTTGAACATGAGGCTACATACGATAGAATGTGTCTTGTAAATGATGCTGTTTATATTTGTAAATATAAGGGTGGTAAGAAAGATGGTAAATGGGATGCTACTGGTACTCAATTCCAAATTCCTTATGTATTTAAGACATTATTTAGTAAAGAACCTATTGAATTTGAGGACATGTGTGAAACTAAATCAGTAACAAGCAGTTTATATTTAGATATGAATGAAAATTTGCCAGATGTCAGTGATTTAGAGAAGGAATTAGCTAAGTTAAATACTAAATTACGTAAAGGCGAAATTTTAGAAAAAGAATATGAAGTTCAAGCTGCTGTATTAGAAGAACAAATAGCTAAAGGACATGATTATCAATTTGTTGGCCGCGTTGGTAATTTCTGTCCTATATTACCAGGACATGGTGGAGGGCTATTAGTTAGAGAAAAAGATGGTAAATATTATGCAGCTACTGGTTCAAAAGGATTCAGATGGCTTGAATCAGAAACAGTTAGAGGTGCAAACGAAGAATTTATTGATCGTTCTTATTATAATAATTTAGTAGATGATGCATTAGCTACAATAAATAATTATGGGGATTTTGAGTGGTTCGTTTCAGACGATCCATATCCCTGAAAAAGAACATCTTGAATTAACCATAGATGGGTGTTATGCTAAATACCCCCCATGCCGGAGATCCACACTATGAAACATGTTGGGATTGTCCAAAATTTGATATGGATGAGTGCAAATTAGGACATAACTTGTCTAATTACGTTATTCATTGTCGCGATTAAAACAAGTTCTAATATAGAAAGGAGAATAAGAGTATGAATTTAAAGGATTTAAAAAACAAACTTAAAAACAAAGTACAAGAAAGTAAAACAAAACATTTTGTTGATGAACATAAGAGGGATTTCATTAAATATGGAATTTGTGCTGGTGTAGGATTAGTAGGAGGCTTTGCTATATCAAAGTATGTACAACATGTATTTGATCAGAAATTATTATGTGAATTAAAAATGCGTAGTATATCTTATAACACAGCTGCAGTGAATGTTAGTGGAGAACAAAATGCTGCTAAGATTTATGAAACAGCTAAAGCTATAGATCAATCTATGCATACAGAATTTGCTGGATTAAGATACAAAGATGTTAATACATTACTTGATAACAGAGGTACTAAATTACCAAAAGTACAATAATGAGGATAGTAATATCCTCTTATGTTTTTATTTTAGAAAGGAGATAGAATTATGAAAGTTGATATTCATAACGGTATTTTGCAAATTGAAGATGCAAGAATAATTTATAGAAATTTTTCAGGAATAGGAAGTAAATATAATAGAGAAGGTGATAGAAACTTTGCAGTTATTATCCCTAATCAAGAAATTTGTGATCAATTAGTAGAAGAAGGATGGAATGTAAAAATTAAACCACCAAGAGATGAAGATGAATCACCATTCATGTATTTACCAGTTAAAGTAAAATTTAACAATAGAGGTCCAGGGGTTTATGTAGTGTCTGGAAAAAAAGTACAAAAATTAACAGAGGAAACTATTGATATGCTAGATGAGATTGATATATCTAGTGTTGATATGGATCTAAGAGGTTATGATTGGGAAGTTAATGGTAAAACAGGAAGAAGTGCATATTTGCAAGCAATCAATGTAATACAAAATATTGATAGATTTGGCGCTAAGTATGCTGCTGATGAATTACCATTCTAATCGATATGACGGTAACATATATTAAAGAGACTTATGCAGACGATTATAATACACTACGACAAGCAATATTAATCGATACAATAAGAGATATCCAAAGTAATGGTCTGCATAGCAGATTCTTAAGAGAACAAATTAATCCAAATTTACATCTTATATTAGTAGAACATATAGATGAGAAAGGAGAAGTAATATATGCAAAGAGACCCTGAAGATATTAAGAATGATTTAGATGAAAGCGATTTAAATAACGATTCCTTTCATCCTAAAGCACAATATACCAATTGCAATTCTGGTCAACAAGCAGCAATACAATTGGTCCGCTATGCATTTTCTGAGGTATACAAATGTATGGATGAATTACTTCGAGATGGTAGAGAAACATCAATCGCATACACAAAACTTGAAGAAGCCCAAATGTGGGCAATAAAAGGTATCACAAGATCACATGAATATGGAAAGGATGAATAATATGGAAATAGAAAAGAAAATTATAGCCGGTTCACTTGAAGATTTGGTACAAGATATTGAAAATCTTGATGAAATTACATTAAGAGATACTGTACAATTCATGAATAGCGATGATTATAAAGCTAGATTTGTAGGTGAATATTTACAATTAAGAATTAGATATAATGGTTTACGTAAAATGCTAATTAAATTAGAAGCCGGTACTTTAGAATTTACACCTACTTGTGATTCTACAATATTAGAAAATCAAGCTTATTATATGGAAAATTACTTACGTGCTTTAGAAGTTAGAGCCGAAGTTGAAAAAATTAAATTACCAAAAATATAAGGAGGTACGATTATGTACGTTATAGTAAAAAATATTGAAAATAATAATTATACACATTTCAGCATGTTAGCATCAAATGGAACATTTGTGGATGATAATTTAGCAAAAGCAATTATGTTTCCAACAGCTGCTGTAGCAACAAAACAAAAAGAAGTATTAGCAGCATTAAATCCAGATGATACGTTTACAGTAAAACAAATAGTACTACAAGATGTTCAATAGGAGGTTTATATTTATGGCAAATAAAAATAGAAAAGAACCAGTAAGAAGAGTTTATAATAGAAAAATTCTAAGAAATATTTTAAAACATTCTATGCATACAAATAAAATTAGACAAGCCTGGCATGCGCTTAGGGCAGAAGGGAGAATATAATGAGTATTCAATATGATGAATATTTACAACAACATAAAGATGCTGTCTATAAAGGTTTTTTATGGATGAAAGAAAATATTCCAGAAATTTTTGGAAGTGATGACATGATGTCTAAAGTTGATTATAATATTAAATTTGGACATGATGCTTCAAAAGAAAATCCAGATGAATATCAAGCTTATGATGCATATTTTTATGGAAAAAATAGATCAGCACAAGTTGTTGAAGATTTCAATTATGCATGGTTAAATCATATTCATAAAAATCCTCATCATTGGCAACATTGGATATTACATAATGATGACCCAAAAGAAGGTGTTAAATGTTTAGAAATGCCATACGAATATATTATTGAAATGATATGTGATTGGTGGTCATTTTCTTGGAATAAAGGAAATCTTTGGGAAATATTTGAATGGTATGATGAAAGAAGAGATCATATTATGTTAAATGATATTACTAGAAATAAACTTCAAGCAATATTATTAGCAATACACGATAAATTAAAAAGTATTGAAATAAATATTGATATTAATGCTAATACACCTGGAGCAGGAGCTGCTAGTGCAGTAATAGAACCTAAAATAGAAATGAATATTAATGATATTTTAGGAGATGCTTTAGGTAAAGCGATCCAGGGCGGATTAATGAATAATGCTGCTCAATAGAAAGGTTGAATAAAATGAAAAAAGAAAGCAGACCATTTTTGTATGATTATCAAATGGAAGCAGTTGATAATATGCATAATGGATGTATTTTATGTGGAGGAGTTGGTTCGGGTAAATCTCGAACTGCTCTTTATTATTATTTTAAAGAACAAGGACGGAAAGATCGATAATAAATTTCATAAAATGAAAAAACCAAAAGATCTTTATATTATAACAACTGCTCGCAAACGAGACACACTTGAATGGGAAGGTGAATTAACATATTTTTTATTGTCTACAAAAGATTCTAATAAAAAAGAAAATGGTTGTAGAATTTATATTGATTCATGGAACAATATTAAGAAATATGCTAATGTAACTAATGCTTTCTTTATATTTGATGAACAGAGAGTAGTTGGTTATCGGAACTTGGACTAAAAACTTTTTAAAGATAACTAAATCAAATAAATGGATATTACTCTCTGCTACGCCTGGTGATACATGGAGTGATTATATTCCAGTTTTTATAGCAAATGGTTTTTATAGAAATAAAACAGAATTTAGTAGAGAACATATTGTATATTCTAGATTCAGCAAATTTCCAAAAATTGAAAGATATATAAATCAAGGTAGATTAATTAAATATAGGAATGAAATATTAGTAGATATGGATTTTAAACGTAAGACTATAGCACATCATGAAGATATTTGGGTATTATACAATAAAGAAAAATACAGACAAACAATGAAATTAAGATGGAATCCATATACAAATGAACCAATAAAACAAGCATCAGAATTATGTTATACATTAAGAAGGATTGTTAATGAATCCGATGATAGAATAATTAAAGTATTAGAAATAGCAGAAGAAAAACCAAAACTAATAATTTTCTATAATTTTGATTATGAACTTGAAATGTTAAAATCTATTGATTTTTGGGGAAGACCAGTTAAAGAATGGAACGGTCATCGACATGATCCAACGCCTTCTGGTGATAGATGGGTATATTTAGTACAATATACAGCTGGCGCAGAAGGATGGAATTGTATTACAACAGATACAATTATATTTTTTAGTCAAAACTATTCGTATAAGATTTTGAATCAAGCATGCGGACGAATAGATAGATTAAATACTCCATATAAAGATTTATATTACTATCATTTAAAAAGTAAAGCTAATATTGACTTATCAATTAATAGGGCGCTATTAGATAAGAAGAATTTTAATGAATCAAGATACGCAAAAAGATTTATATAGGAGGTAAATTATGCTAAGATACGAATTTGTCAGATGTATGGAATTAAGAACACGTTTAACAGAACGTATTAAAGGTCAAATATTTGTAGGTAAAAATGGAGACGATGTGACAATTAGTATATTTGGTTGTCCTACATGTAGATATCAAGTTAATTTAGATAATGTTAGAAGTGATAATTCTATGTTTATATCACCATATAACATTGATGAAATAGCTAATGTTATTTACGAAGATTATAAAAAATTTATACAAAAAAGATTTTTCATATAGGAGGAATGTAGTATGAAAGAATATATTAAATTAGGAATTGGATTTTATTTAGGATATACTGTAGCTCAATGTATAGATAAAAATTTAGGAGGAGTTACAGAAAAAGGAATTAATATAGTAAAAAATTTTATTAATAAAGTTAAATAAGGAGGAAAATAATTATGACTATACGTAGAATTAAACGACATGTTTTACACCAAGGAATTGGAGGTAAAGATTTTATAATAGATTTTGCAGTAACAAATACATTAACAAACGATGAGGTATTTAACCTTGGAATAAGCGGAAATCCTGCTTGCTATAATTTCTTAAGAAGAAGACCTGATTTTAATAGAAATTTTCCACATAAATTATATTATGGTAAAGTTGATGGATTAGGATATATAGTTGCAGCAGATGAATTAGAATAAAAGAAAGGAGGGCAATCAAATGGAAATCAGAGAACACATAGTCGATTTTGATACATATTGCCAAAATTGTAAATTTAAAGACAAAGAAGATTGGAAAGATCCATGTAGTACTTGTCTAAGTATACCTACAAATACAAATTCAAGAAAACCATTATATTTTGAACAAAGAGAACTAACTAAAAAAGAAAAAGCTGAATTAAGAAAAAATAAAAAGAAAGGGTAAGGTACGATGTTATGACAAATGAGGAAATGAACGAAATGTTCAATAAGAATGTCAATATTGCTTATAAAATAGCAAATAGATATCGTACAAATTATCCAGAAGAATACGAGGATATAAAACAAGTTGCTCTATTAGGGTTATGGAAAGCAATACAACACTATAACCCTAAATGGGCTTTAAGCACTATTGCATATAAAACTATATTTAATAACATAAATTTTTATTTACGTTCTGTTAAAAAACATAAAGATCATGATTTTAGTATGTACACAGTTGTTTGCACAAACGATAAATCAGAATTAACTGTTGAAGATTTAATACCAGACGATACAGATCATATAGATATTATGTTACGCGATATTGATATTCAACAAGCATTTGACAGATTAAATCTTAGTGAGATAGAAGAAGAATTTTTAGATTTGAAAAAACAAGGTCTATCGCAAAGAGAAATTGGAGAAAATTTAAACAGAAGTCAAGCTCAAATATCACGAATACAAACTAATTTAAGAAAAAGATTTAAAAAGAACCTAGAGGGTAAAATATATTCATTTACCCCACATCAAATTTTAAAACCGATCAAACCAAAGGAGGAACTAAAAGTGATACATAAAGTTTGGATAGATGAATCCAATGATCATAAAAATGAAATAGAATTCTTCTGCCCAGAAACGCCTGAGGAAAATGAGGAATTTTGTAATAGAATTGATAATATGCTTGAAAAAATTCGTTTAATGAGTTATTTTCAAGGCATACAGTAAGGAGGTCTCATGGTTAAAAGAATTATAACTACAAACGAAACAGGCCCAATAAAAGAAAAACATACTATACTTGAGCGATTATTTAATCAAAGGTATATTTTAGAAGCTCAAGGTCTTATATTTAAAAACCAATATGATTTAACACAGTACATAATACCACCATCTTATGAAAGCGAAAGTTGGAAAAAAGTAAACGAATCTTTTCAACTAGTGGGACAAAGAGCAAATGACTCAGCAAAAGCTCTGAGTAAATTAGTGGAGGTGTGGAAAGATGCAAATAAAAGACGAGACAGTAAAATGTAAATGGTGTGGTGAAAAACGAATACCAGTAAAACAAAAGAGTAATGCTCGTGGATATGGATTCTATGGTATCTGTCCAAAATGTGGAAAAGAAACTGTTGTAGAAGAAGTAGATACGGGAAGGAGGTAATATATGCAAAATTTATATTCGCATGATGAACTAATACAACAAATTAAAAATTGTGGACAATCTATAATTGATAATGCAGAATCTATCTTAGGTGATGAACGATATTTTATGAGGGTAAATGTAAGCTTTGATATTTTAAGATTAAAAGCTCAAGTTCCAAGTATTGAAATTAAAAGAGAGTTCACACCTGAGAAAGAATTTGAAGACGAACTAACATACAAAGAACTAAAACAAAGAAAGGAGATTAAAAATGGTAGATCCAAATGAATTAAACATATGTAGACATTGCAGTGAGAAAAAAGAACCAGTATATTGTGAAGATTGTTATCAAGAATTAATAGCAGAAAATGCTAAATTACAAAAAGATTTACATGACTTCAAATCTGAACACGATATTATGAAAAAGATGTTGATAGACCATGGTTTATGGGAAGAATTATTAAACAATGATAAATTTTTAAAATATTTAAGGGAGGATTATGAAGGATGAGTTTATATAATCAGTAACCAGAAATAAATTTTATAGGATTATAAGAAAAACATATTTAATAAAATAGGAGGTAATAAATATGGAAATATTAAAAACACAAAATTATGAATTATTTAGTTTTAAAAAAGAAAACAGAGAGGTAAGTTACAATAAAGTAGCAAGTTTGAAATCAAAGTTAATTGATGACGGACGTCAAATTATTCCGATAATATGTAATAGTAAAATGGAAATTATTGATGGACAACATAGATTTCAAGCATTAAAAGAATTAAATTGGCCTATTATGTATTATGTAGATGATGCTGTTACAGGAGCAGATCTTATAACGATTAATAATACTCAAAAGAATTGGGGAATGTTAGATTATATTCATTATTATGCTAGCTTAGGTAATGTTACATTTAAAGCATTAGAAAAAGTAGTTAAAGCATATGATGAATTTCCTTTAAAAGTTATTTTATCAGCTATAGGTAAAAAATATATTAAAGAAAGAAGAATTAAAGCTGGAGATGTAGAATTTTCAGAAGATGATATTAAAGATGGTATAATTTGTTTACAATATATGAAAGAAATTAAAGATAACATCAAAGTAAAGATAATTAATCCAGCTATATTTTTCTTTTTAGTAACAAAAATTTACTACTTACAAGATATTGATAAAAATAGACTATACAATAATATTATATTAAAATATGGAACAGAAAATTACGGTAATGCTGAACAGTGTGCTTTAGTTTTAGAACACTTTTATAATTTTCATGCTAAACAATACCGTTATATTTCAAATGAAATACTACCAAAAAGATAGGAGGTAATAAATATGGCAAAAGATTATATTTTACATTTTCAACCAGAAATACCACAAATTATGGTAGGTCAGGAAGCATCTGACGGACAAATGTGTATATTAAATGTTATCAGTGGTCATGAAGCATTAGAATTGATTGATCATTTGGTAGGAAGGGGGTATAATGTCAACAGAGGAAGAACTAAAAAAGCTTAGAGCTGAAAATCATGATTTAAAAGAGAAAATTCAAAACTATATTCCTCGTAGAAGAGTAAGACGAGTATATAAACAATTAAAAAAGATATTGGAACAAGATTTGATAGAACAAAATTATGGTTATATTAATTATCTTAAGACAATTATAGATAAACATAAGATGATGAAAGAAAATAACCAAGCTGGAGTTATTATAGTAGATGATGTTATGATAACTGCTATAGAAAATTTAATCGGCTTTTATGAGCCAGACGAAAGATATAATAAAGGAGAGTAAAATTATGAAAGCACTATTTATTAATATTATTTTATTTGGAGTAGGAATTGGAATAGTGCTGACACTATTAATTGAATTAATTATATTTGGAATTTATAAACTAATAGATTACATATGTTATAGGAGGTGGCCTTATGATTACAGAAATTGAACAAATTTATAGTATAATGATTCATGATATGGCTGATCAGTTAACTACTGATTATCATGGTCAATCTTGGGTTATTAATTATTATTTTCAAAAGGCCAAACAGAAATTAAAAGGAGGAAAAACAGTAATGAAAGTAATGATTAGTTTACCAATGGATGGTAGACGAAATGATGATATAATAAATAGATTAAATGAATTAAGACAAGAATTTGCTAAACTTCATATTGATGTTATTGATTCATTTATAAAGACTGAAGCTGGAGAATTAAATCATCCTGGAGTATTTTATATAGCTAAATCTATTATGTTAATGGCAGATATTGATGCTGTATATTTTGATGATGGTTGGATAGATTCAAGAGGATGTAGAATTGAACATGTTATATGTCAAGAATATGGTATAAGAATGTTGGATTCTAGATTCTTATTTGGTAATAAACCAAGAAGTGTTATACCAAAACCATTATCTAAACAAGAACAAATACATGCATTACAAGCTATATTAAAAGATAATCCACAATTAAAAGATGAGATTGAACCACAGATAGAAGAATTAGAAAATGAATTGCAAATCAAACATCAATTTGGTTCTAATGAAATAAAAATAATGCCATGTAAATCTGAAATTGATAATTGTGGTATTACTGTTACTAATACAGCTACTAGACAATTCAATAAAATAAATGCTGATACTTATAAACATATTCCTATAATAGATGGATTGGAGGATCAAAATGAAAATAATATTTGAAATTGATACAAATGACGGTGATGCTCAAGAGTATCTTAAATTAATTAATGATAAAGCTAAAGCTTATGTCGGTATAAATAATTTCTGTGAATTATACAGACGTATATATAATAGAAAAATTTATGATGACGATATTATTAAATATGAAAAAATGCATGATCCAATTGGCGATCCTCTAAATCAAAAAACTAAAGAATGGATATCTATAAAATATATTGAATCAGAAATGGAAAAAATATTTGATGATTTAAAAGATTTTCAATATTGGGAATAGGAAAGAGGTTTTAATATGAAAGAAAAATGTGATGATAAAGAATGGATGCACTGTCGTGTAGAAAAAATGGGATGTGAAGGATGTAATTATGAAGATAGGCCTTTTAATCCTAAAGAATTAATATTCATGGACTATATTACAGAAATGAAAGATTTATATTTAAAAAAGAATCATGATTATGGTGATAGTGTATCTAAAACATTTGATGAATATGGTTTAACATCATTCTTAGTAAGAATGGATGATAAAATGAACCGTATTAAAACTCTTATTAAAGTCGGTGATGCTGCAGTAACTGGTGAACATATTAAAGATACACTTTTAGATTTAGCTAACTATGCAGTATTAGCATTAACTGAGATAGAATATAGAAAGAAATTACTATTATCAGAACAAACTGAAATAGATCCAGATGCAGAGTATCGTAAAAAAGATTTAGAAATTACTTACAATGCTATGCATAATATTAAAAGTAATGAAAGTAAATAGGAGGTACAAATGAGTATAGTTAGTATTGATTATACTAGGCAGCATAAGGGAAGCATTTTTGAATGTGATAGATGTCATAGAAAAATTAATACTAAGAAAGAAAAAAGATATGTAATCTATATTTCAAAAAGCAAACTTGGTCAGTCTAGTTTAGAAAAAATTAAAAAGTTTGACTTCTGTGGAAATTGCATACGTAAATATTTAAAAGATGGAAATGTTTAAAGGAGGTAATTGGGTCATGTCTGAAATATTAATAAAAGGAAATTATCCTGAACAAAACAAGGTGGAATGTCCTGAATGTAAATGTTATTTTCAATTTTATACACAGGAGATCCAAGTTGATATGACAACCCCAGATGAAATGGACCTGCTAGGTGGTTTTGGTGTACATAAATGGATTAGATGTCCACAATGTAATTGTAGGGTAACTTTACAATGTCAATTTACTGAGGACAGACCTATGCAGAGTTTAAATGAATTTTTTAGAAATATTTTTAAAAAGAAAAAAGGAAGGAAAGATAAAAATGGAGAAGATTGATATTTTAAAAGTTAGTAGCAAAAGTAATCCTAATTCTGTAGCAGGAGCTATAGCGGGACAAATTAAAGAAAGTGGAAAAGTAGAAATACAAGCAATAGGAGCAGGAGCTTTAAACCAAGCAATAAAAGCAATAGCTATAGCAAGAGGTTTTGTCGCACCTAGTGGACATAATCTCGTATGTATACCGGCCTTTGCAGAAGTTGAAGTTGATAGTGAAGATCGTACTGGAATTAAATTAATAGTTAGAGACGAAATTCAAATGTTTTAGAAAGTGAGGTGAAGTCAGTATGCGGACGTCCAAAAGGAAGTAAAAATAAAAAGACTCTTAATAGAGAAGCAGAAGCTAGAATGAAAGAAAGATGCAAAGTATATTCTCGAGAAGAGCTACGAAAAATGAGAATCGCTAGGTTAACAGAAGCGGAAAAGAAAAGGATAGAAGTTATGGCTTCATCTTTTATGAATGAACCTAATTTAACTTGGAAGGATGGTGAGTAGGTTTGCCTAAAATTGATAAAGTAAATATAGATTGTAATATTGTAGATAAGTGGGAAGCTTTTAGACAGTGGGTACAACAATATAAATCAGACCATACTCAAACAAATAATTGGGATGAGTTCGGACGTTATTGTATTGCTATATCTTGTGATGAGATATTAGAAAAAATGTTTGATTTAGATCAAGAATTTGATTAAAAATCTTGTCCCACTTTTTGTAAAAATTTTGATTTTAATTTTTTGAAATTTTAAAAGTTTTAGAAAAAACTCGATTTTTTGAGAAAAAAGTGGGAAAAAATGAAAAAGTGGGGAAAAAGTGGGAACGGCGGAAACCCTTATGGCTGTAAGGATTGCAGTCCCAAATTAGGTAAAATTCCCATTTTCCCATTTTTTTTTATTAAAAATTAAAAAAAAATAAAAAAATAATAAAATAAATTTAATGCCCAAAAAAAGTGGGAATTTGGGACAGAAATTTTAAGAGTTAGAGAGGAGAATAAAATGTTATATTTATCTGTTTTAGGATTTTTTATATTAGCAGCTATTAGATTAGTTCAACAAGATACAAATGGATTTTTTATGTTTTCAATATTAGCTGGTATATTTTTAATTTCAGCCACAATAGAATCTGTATATGAAAAATGGACTCAAAAGAAAGCATTAGAATACAAAACATTAAGTGAAGCTTTCGAAAAGTGGGCTAATGATTTAAAAGAAAAACAAAAAGAGCAAGAGAAAAAAATATAACAAAAGTGATTTATATTTTCTATATTTTAAAGGCGCGAAAAAATCATATCCTATTATGAGAAGAAATAAGATAAATCGGCCGTATATATTTCTGTTGAAGAACCGACCGAAACTTATTACTTTCTCTTTTGCTTTTTAAGAAAAGGAGGCACTAGAGATGAAAGAAAGTAAATTTCAATCTGATCTAAAAAAGGAATTACAAGGTATGTTTCCAGGATGTATGATTACTAAATTAGATTCAGGAGATATTCAAGGTATTCCAGATTTACTCGTCCTTTATAAAGATAAATGGGCTGTGCTAGAGAATAAGCGATCTATTAAAGCATCACATCAACCTAATCAAGATTATTATGTTGATAAGATGAATGATATGTCGTTTGCAAGTTTTATTTATCCAGAAAACAAAGATGAAGTTTTATCCAGACTTCGTAAAAAATTTAACAAAAAATAAGGAGGGTACACATGCGATTTAATAGACATGATAATTTAGAAGGTTTACATGCTCCTTTCGGTGCTAGCAAATCATCATGGTTAAGATATTCTGATGACAAATTAATTGATGTGTATAACAATCTTCGTGCAGCTGAGATTGGAACACGATTACACGAATGGGCAAAAAATACTATAGACCTTCGGAATAAAACAACCCCGTTCTAAAAAAACTATATATGCATATGTAAATGATGCAATTGGTTTTAAGATGGATACTGAAGTTGTTTTATTTTATTCAGAGCGATTTTTCCGGTACTGCCGATGCTATCGCATTTAGAAACAACTTTTTAAGAATACATGACTTAAAAACTGGTAGACGACCAGTACATATTGAACAGTTAGAAATTTATGCTGCTTTATTTTGCTTGGAGTATAGAGTTAAACCAAGTGATATTCGAATGGAACTTCGCATTTATCAGAATGACGAAGTATTAGTTCACGAACCAACTGCTGAAGATATTTCTCAGATCATGAACAAAATAATCCATTGCGATAAATTATTAATAGAAATAGAAAGGGGGTAAGTAACCTATGAATCCAATTGCAGAAGAAATGAAATCATATTTTGGAGTACATAATGATCCAAGTATGTTGATGCATTATGGAAAGGGTCATTTGGATGGAGGAAATTCAGGACGTTATCCATGGGGTTCTGGTGAAAACCCTTACCAAAGAGGTATTGATTTTTTAGCAAGAGTTGAAAAACTTAAGGCTAAAGGTTGGACCGAGACTCCTGAAAATATTAAAAAAGAATTCGGTATGAATACTACACAATATCGTAGGGAAAAAAGAATATCTTTAAACGAAAAACAGATGATGGATATTACTAGAGCTAAACAACTTAAGAAACAAGGAATGGGGCCAACTGAAATTGGTAAAGAAATGGGTGTTCGAGAATCTACAGTTAGAAGTTGGTTAAATCAAGAACACGTTCAAAGAGTTAATCAAGCACAAGAGCTTGCTAATTTACTTAAAAAAGAAGTAGATGGTAAGAAAATGGTAGATGTTGGTTCTGGTGTTGAAAGAGATTTATTAGGTGGTGTATCTAAAGAAAAACTAGATACAGCATTATATATTCTTGAAAGACAAGGTTATCATGTTTATAAAGGTGGTATACCTCAGCCAACTAATAAAAATCAACAAACTAATCAGGTTGTTTTAGCTAAACCAGAAGTACCATATAAAGATATTTATAAATATGATAAAATAAAAACAATCAACAATTACACAACTCACGATCGTGGTGATACTTTTGAACCTAAATTTACATATCCTACATCATTAAATTCTAAACGTTTACAAATTCGTTATGATGAAGATGGTGGAACTGATATGGATGGTGTTATTGAAGTCCGTAGAGGTTGTCAAGATTTATATTTAGGTGATAATAAAAAATATGCACAAGTTCGTATATTAGTTGATAATACTCATTATTTAAAAGGCATGGCTGTTTATGCTGATGATTTACCAGATGGTATTGATGTAAGATTTAATACTAATAAAAAAAGATCTGTACCTATGAAAGAAGTTTTAAAACCTATAAAAAATGATCCAGATAATCCGTTTGGTTCAAATATTAAAGATGCAGATTTAGGTGGTCAATACTGGTATGTCGATAAAAAAGATGGTAAAAAGAAATTAGGTCTTATAAATAAAAGATCAGATGAAGGTGATTGGACTGAATGGAAAGATGCCTTACCATCACAATTTTTATCTAAACAGTCATTAACATTAGCAAAGAAACAATTAGATTTAGCTAAAGCTGAAAGAAAACAAGAATATGATGATATTATGGCTTTAACTAATCCGACTGTTAA
Source organism: uncultured Clostridia bacterium (assembly GCA_946619755.1). Lineage (GTDB taxonomy): Bacteria > Bacillota_I > Bacilli_A > RF39 > UBA660 > RUG705. The sequence continues at coordinate 18,145 of CAMOMI010000002.1, read as the reverse complement.
AAAATATTATTTACAAAAATTTGCAGATAAATGTGATGGTGCTGCTGTCGATTTAAAAGCTGCGGCTTTACCTGGACAGAAGTATCATGTTATTTTACCAAATAATACATTAAAAGATAATGAAGTATATGCACCAGGATATAAAGATGGAACTAAATTAGCTCTTGTAAGATATCCTCATGGTGGTACTTTCGAAATCCCTATATGTACTGTAAATAATAAGAATGCCGTTGGTGAAAAAATGATTGGTAAACAATCTATCGATGCTATATGTATAAATTCTAGGGTTGCATCTAGATTATCAGGTGCTGATTTTGATGGTGATACAGTTATGTGTATACCAACTCATGATAATAAAGGCCGTGTTAGAATTTCTAGTCGTGATCAACTTAAACAATTAGAGAATTTTGAACCAAAGTCATATAAATATGATTTAAAAACAGTTGACAAAAATGGTCAAGAACATTATTATCGTAATGGTAAAGAGTTTAAAGTAATGAAACGTACTGATATGGAGATGGGAAAAATATCTAATCTTATAACAGATATGACATTACAAGGAGCTCCTGATGATCACTTAGCTAGGGCTGTAAAACATTCAATGGTTGTTATTGATGCTGAAAAACATAAATTAGACTATAATCAAAGTTATAAAGATAATAATATCACATCTTTAAAACAATTATATCAAAAGAAAGAAAATGGTAAATATGGTGGTGCTGGAACAATAGTTTCAAGAGCCAAATCTCCAGTTAATGTTGAAAAAAGAAGAGGAGAAGCACATATTAATTTGAAAGATACTAAATGGTATGATCCTTCTAGACCTGAAGGTTCTCTTATTTATCAAAAGGCTGAAGATAAAAAACTATATTATGCTGATTCTACTTATGATAAAAAAACTGGTATTAAAACTGTGTGGACTTCTGGTGGTAAAAAAATAACTTATAATATGAATGATCCAAAACAAGTTGAAAAATATGAACCAATTATGGTTAAAGATAAAAAAACTGGTATTGTATCATTTGAAAATAGAGATGGTTCTATTATATATCGTAAGAAAACTAGAACCACACAAGTTCCATTAATGGCTACTAGAGATGATGCATATGATTTAGTATCGCCTCAAAAACATAAAATGGAAATATTATATGCTGATTATGCAAATAGTATGAAATCTTTAGCAAATCAAGCTAGAGTGTCTATGAAAAAGACAGAAAATCTTAAATATGATAAGAATGCAGCCAAGATATATTCTAAAGAGGTATCTGAATTAAATGTTGCACTTAATAATGCTATGAAAAATAGTGTTAAAGAAAGACAAGCAACTAGACTCGCTGCTGCAGATCTTAAAAAAAAGAAAGCTGCTGATCCAGATATGAAAGCAGAAGATGAAAGAAAAGCTGGGCAAAGAGCAATGACTAAATATAGAGAATCTGTTGGGTCTGTATCTAGAAGAAATAGAAATATTAATATAACAGATAAACAATGGGAAGCTATACAAGCAGGTGCTATATCTGAGAATAAACTTAGAGTTATTTTAGCTAATTCAGATCCAGATATTTTAAGAGAAAAATCTATGCCATCTAACAGAAAAGGTTTAACCCCTGCTCAAGTAAGTAGAATAAAAGCCATGGCTAATTCTAATTTTACACTACAACAAATTGCAGATAAATTAGGTGTATCTAAATCTACTGTATCTAATGCATTGAAAGGAGCGAAATAGTATGAAAGAAAGAGTTCATATTACAACTATAGACAACCCTTTTAACCCATTTGAAGATTTCGCTTCTTGGTATGACTTTGATATGGAAAAAGGTTATTGTTCTTGTCAAAGAGTTGCTCGTTTAGCTAATATTACTGATGATATGACTGACATTGAAGAGGAAGAAGAAATAGAAAGAGCAACTAGAAGATTGGTTGAGATAGATCCATTAGACATATTTCAACTGTATATTATTAAAGTTAAAGAATAATATTTTTATACTGTGTATGTTTCATATTTTTATTACCCCCTATTGAAACATTTTAAACCATTTAAAATAAATTTAAACTATTATTGTGTTTAACATAACACTATTAATAGTATCTTATGATCCTACATTATAAAAAAAAATAATATTATTAGTTTTTAACCTTAATTTTATAAAAGCTTGTCATTTATTTAGTTGTTTTCTATGTCGTTCTGTACATAGTTGACATAAATAATGTATCACTCCTTTTCTATATGCTATACTGCTTAAAAACAAAGTTAGATCATTATGTTTTATTATTAATTACATGCTGATTTAATTGTTTTTAAGTAAGTAGCATAAAGGAAAAGAGTTTAATTAAATAATGTAATAATAAATCATGTAATAATTGTATAATTTAATATTTTTTTTAAATTGAATAGTAATTAATCCTAACATCACATACATCACATAAAATTCATACCCTTACTTGTATGAAAAAAAAAAAAAAATGACCGTTTTAGTGTATTTTTGGACTAGATTACTATGACTTTTTGTTTTACTTGTATCAGAATTATTAATGTTATTACCGATAGTTACAATTAATAAGTCTAATCCAGTATCTTTAAAAGTCGTTCTATCATTAAAAGATTCACATTTGTTAATTAATAGATGTTTAAGAATTAAAGTATTACTGTATAAAACTTTTGTTAGTCTTTTTAGATTAAACTTTAATAAAGTTTTTGACTGTGCTTGTTCTTTTAAGTTTTTAACGCATTCTTTAATTAATTAACATTGTTTAATTAATTAATAAGTTTTGTAAAAAAAGAAATTAATAAAAAGTTTTTGCATTAAATTGTTTGAATTAAAGTTTTTGAGTTTAAAACTTAGTCAAATTGTTCATAAAATTTGTAAAAAGTTAAAAGTTCATAATTTGTCAATCTTTTGTTTAAATTAAAAATTTACAAAAAATTGAATAAATTAAATAAAAATTGGTTAATCCAAACTTTTTTACTCAAATATATTTCAATATGCTGCATTCACATGTCTGACTGGTACATGGGGGAGGGGTCAAAAATAAACACCCCCCGGCCTTCATCGCGCCGGTCTTTAAATTTTCCCCGGAGGATATTTTCGGGAAGTGTTTTTGATAGTTCCTACCTCAATGGCAGACAAAGTGGTACATGGGAATGTATATTTTGGTGAAACCAGAGTCGCATGCCTCCTATTGCCGATGATATTTAAGAGTAGTAAGTTTATTCTCCTTTCTAATTCTTTTATATTTCTGTGTATCACTTTGTGTGTCATTGAAAGGCACAACAAAAACTATACTAAAAGTTATATTTTAACTTATGAAAGGAGAATGAAACATGGCGAAAGTTAGGTCAAATAAGCCAGATGATAGTAAAAACAAACTTAAACCTGCTCTCACACCGGAGGCACGTGAGAACCAGTTGATATATTTGGCTACTAATTTAGCCGAACAACAACTGAGAGATGGCACAGCTTCATCTCAGGTTATTACACATTATCTTAAACTGGGTTCAACCAAAGAGCGTATTGAAAAAGAAATTCTAGAAAAACAGAAAGATTTATTGGTTGCAAAAACTGAATCTCTACAATCTTCAAAGAGGATCGAAGAGTTATATGCTAATGCTATAAATGCTATGAAACATTATTCAGGACATGGAGAGGATGATTATAATGAACCAAACAATTATTAGAACATATTCTGAATTAATAATTTTAGAAACTTTTGAAGAGAGATTCTTATATTTGAAACTTGATGGTTCTATAGGCGAAGACACTTTCGGATTTGATCGATATTTAAATCAATTATTTTATCGTTCGCCAGAATGGAAACAAGTTAGAAATTTTGTTATAACTCGTGATATGGGTTGTGATTTAGCAATACCAGATTATGAAATTATAAACCAACAAATTTTAATACATCATATGAACCCACTGACTAAAGAGGACATTATTAATAAATCAGATTATTTACTTAATCCTGAATATTTAATATGCACCACTAAAAAAACACATAACGCTATACATTATGGCGATGAAAGAATATTAGATCCAATTGTTCCAATAGTCAGAACAAAAAATGACCAATGCCCATGGCGACATTGAGAAGAAAGGAAGTGATAGAAATGTCAAAGAACAAAAATTTTGGAAGACAACATGAACATACAGATAATATTGAAAATGTAGAAGTTGTTGATGAAGTAGTAGAGGAAGTTATTGAAACTCCTATTGAAGAAACAGTTGATAATGTTAAAACATCTGAAGAAATCGTTGAAACACCAGTTGAAGAAGTTGTTGAAAACAAAGACATTATTGGCGTTGTATCAGGATGTGAATTATTAAATGTTAGATCAAATCCTGAATTTACAGCAGATGTTTTAACAGTAATACCAGCAGAATCAATAGTTACTATTATTGACATTGATGCATCTTTAGATTTCTATGAAGTTCTAATCGGTGACTTAAAAGGATTCTGTATGAAGAAATTTATAAAAATTAAAGAATAGGGGTGATAGTATGGAAGAAAATAATGTTGAAGAAACTACATCTGAAGACATCAAAATGGAAAACAGTATATTATCATCAATTAAAAAATTATTAGGAATTGATAAAAATTATACAAATTTTGATACAGATATTATGATTCATATTAACACTGCTATTATGGTTCTTCATCAATTAGGTATTGGACCTCAAGATGAAGTATTCACCATTTCTTCAAAGAATGATAAATGGAGCGACTTCATAGATGTAGAAGATGATTTAGAAGGTATTAAAACTTATATTTATTTAAAGGTTAAGATTATCTTTGATCCACCACAACATGGACCAACAGAAGATGCTTTCAGAGAATCTATTAAAGAGTATGAATGGCGCTTGTGTCATCAAGCCGAAATGAATGAGAAAGGAGTATAGTTATGTGGACTTATCAAAGAACTGACGAGCTTTATCATCATGGCATATTAGGTATGAAATGGGGAGTAAGGCGTTATCAATCTAAAAATGGTTCATTAACTCCTTTAGGTAAAAGACGTGCTAAACAAAAAGGATGGAGTCAAGATGCAAAAGAAGCAGAACGTCTAAGAAAAAAGGGTGTTAAACGTTTGACGAATGACGAAGTTAAAAGACTTAATAATCGTCAAAATTTAGAAAGAACCTATAAACAAAATAATCAACATCCAATAGTAAAAGGAGCTAAAGCTACAGCTACAGCAGTTGCTACAATTGGTGGTATAGTAGCATTAGCTGATCATATTACTAAATCTGGTAGATTAATAAAAATGGGTGAAAAAGCGGCTACTAGTACAGTTAGAACTGGTAAATATGTTACATTAAAAGCTATCAGAAAATTAAAAGGTAGATAAATATAAAAAAAAAAGGAGAATAAATTATGGCATTATCGAATACCGCTACACCAAAGTATTATGGTATGTTTCGTGATGCCGTAATCAGAGGTGAGATTCCTGTATGTGAAACGATTGCTATGGAAATGAATAGAATCGATGATCTAATCAAGAATCCAGGTATCTGGTATGATGATCAAGCTGTTGAAGGTTTCATAAAATATTGTGAAGGTGAGCTTACTCTTACCGATGGTGAGGATTTAAGATTACTTGATACATTTAAATTATGGGCAGAACAAGTATTTGGATGGTATTATTTTGTAGATCGTTCAATATATGTTCCAGGTGAAGATCATCATGGAGGGCATTACGAAAATCGTAGAATAAAGAAAAGATTAACAAATAAACAATATTTAATTATAGCCAGAGGTGCCGCTAAATCTCAATATGAATCTTATATACAATCATATTATTTAAACGTTGATACATCAACAACGCATGGCGTTCATACTGCACCTACTATGAAACAGGCTGAGGAAGCCTTATCACCTATGAGAACAGCTATAGCTAGATCTCGTGGGCCATTATTCCAATTTTTAACAGAGGGAAGTATTAATAATACAACAGGTTCAAAAGCTAATCGTGTTAAATTAGCTTCAACCAAAAAAGGTATTGAAAATTTCTTAACTGGTTCTATTGTCGAGATAAGGCCTATGTCAATAGACAAATTGCAAGGTCTTAACAGTAGAATAAATACTGTTGATGAATGGTTGTCTGGAGATGTTAGAGAAGATGTTATAGGTGCATTAGAGCAAGGTGCTTCTAAAAATGATGATTATCTGATCATTGCAGTAAGTTCTGAAGGAACTGTTCGTAATGGTCCAGGTGATACAATCAAAATGGAGTTAATGGATATCCTTAAAGGTGATTATATTAATCCCCATGTATCGATATGGTGGTATAGATTAGATAATATTGATGAAGTCGGTAAACCAGAAATGTGGGCAAAGGCTAATCCAAATTTAGGTAAAACTGTTAGTTATGAAACATATCAATTAGATGTAGAAAGAGCTGAAAAAGCGCCATCTACTCGTAATGATATTTTAGCAAAACGTTTTGGTATACCTATGGAGGGTTATACATATTTCTTCACTTATGAAGAAACTTTACCACATAAGAAGAGAGATTATTGGCAAATGCCTTGTGCACTTGGGGCCGATTTATCTCAAGGTGATGACTTCTGTGCTTTTACATTCTTATTTCCACTTGCTAGAGGAGCTTTTGGCATTAAATGTAAGAACTATATTTCAGAACATACACTTATGAAATTACCTACAGCTATGAGAGTTAAGTATGAAGAATTTATTCAAGAAGGCGCTTTAACTGTTATGGATGGAACCGTTTTAGATATGATGGAAGTTTATGAAGACTTAGATAATCATATTATAGAACGTGGTTATGATGTAAGATGTTTTGGATTTGATCCTTATAATGCAAAAGATTTTGTTGAAAGATGGGAAAAAGAAAATGGTCCATATGGTATTGAAAAAGTTATTCAAGGTGCAAAAACAGAATCTGTTCCTTTAGGAGAATTAAAAAAACTTGCTGAAGATAGATTATTATTATTTGATGAAAAACTTATGGAATATTGTATGGGTAATGCTATTACATTAGAAGATACTAATGGTAATAGAAAATTATTTAAGAAAAGATATGATCAAAAGATCGACTCGGTAGCTGCTATGATGGATGCTTATGTCGCATGGAAGCTTAACCGTGAAGCTTTTGAATAGGAAAGGAGTTTATCATGTGGCAATATCAAAATACAGATGAACTTTATCACCATGGAGTATTAGGTATGAAATGGGGAGTACGAAGATATCAGAATAAAAATGGTTCTTTGACTTCCGCTGGAAAAACTCGCTATCAAAAAGTATCTAGAAAAGATTATAATAAAGAATTTGATTCTTTAGCAGATAAATATGCAAAAAAAGACCCAAGAACTAAACAAGTTAACAAATTAGCAAAAGATGCCATAGCATATGGTAAAAAACATAAACTAGATTTAGATGATGGCGGTGGAGGATCTAGAAAAGCCGGACAAAAATATAATAAAATGTGGGAACAACATTTTGAAAAATCTATGTCTATTCAAAGTGATGCTCGTACAAAAGCACGTAAAGAATTAGTATCTAAATATGGAGAGAAAAGAGTTAAACAAATAGGAAGACAAAATACAGCAATTGGTTTGGCGGCAGCAGGAGGACTTGTTATTGGAAGTGCTGCAGTTTTTGAGTTAGCATCACAAGGTGCAAAATATACAGCTAAAGCTGTTGGTAAAGGTATTAAAAAAACAGCTAAATATACTTTTAATGCTGTAAAAAATATAAAATAAGGAAAGGAGGATACTAAATGGACTTATCATTTGGGGCAAGAGTAAAAAGTGCCTGGAATGCGTTTAGAAATCAAAATCCTTATCCTAATTATGGTGATAATGGAAGTTATGGAGGTTCATATTATAGACCTGATAGAGTAAAAATCAGTACTAGAAATGAAAGATCGATTATAACTTCTATATTTAATAAGATGGCGTTAGATGTAGCTAATATAGATATAAGACATTGTAAATTAGATGATAATGATCGTTTTTTAGATTATGTTGATTCTAAATTAGACAATTGCATTAGACTTGAAGCTAATATCGACCAAACAGGAAAAGCATTTATACAAGATGCTGTTATGTCTATGTTTGATGAGGGTCATGTAGCTATAGTACCAGTAGATACTATAGGTGATCCATTGAGCACAAAGTCTTATGAAATATGTACAATGAGAACTGGGAGAGTTACTGCATGGTATCCTTCTAGTGTTAGGGTAGAATTGTACAATGAACGCAAAGGTATTAGAGAAGAGATTACTCTTCCTAAATATATGGTTGCTATTGTAGAAAACCCATTATATGCAGTAATGAATGAACCTAATTCTACATTGCAACGTTTAATTAGAAAGTTAAATTTATTAGATACAATTGACGAACAATCTGGATCTGGTAAACTTGACTTAATTATTCAATTGCCTTACATCGTCAAATCTCCAGCTAGAAAAGCTCAGGCTGAAGAAAGACGTAAGGATATAGAGAACCAATTAAAAGGTTCAAAATATGGTATAGCCTATACCGATGGTACCGAAAAAATTACCCAACTTAACAGACCTGTTGAAAACAACCTACTAAAACAAGTTGAGTATTTAACGAGTATGCTATATAGCCAGTTAGGTATTACTGAAGGAGTTTTAGATGGCACTGCTGAAGAGGGTGTTATGAGTAATTATTATTCGCGTACTATTGAACCAATTATTTCAGCTATTGTAGATGAAATGATTAGAAAATTTTTAACAAAAACTGCTAGAAGTCAAAAACAGACTATCATGTATTTCAGAGATCCATTTAAATTAGTTCCTACTGAGAAAATGGCAGATATTGCTGATAAATTCACTAGAAACGAAATTTTAACATCAAATGAAATTAGAGCAGTTGTTGGTAGAAAACCTTCTGATGATCCAAGAGCTGATATGTTAATTAACAGTAATTTAAATCATGGTTCAAATCTACCAGAACCTGGTGGTATTAAACCTACTGATGAAAATCAAGTTAATGAAGGTATAGGAAGTATTCCTGTAAAAGATTTAATTGTGAAAGGAGGAAACCAGTTTGAAGACTGATTATGATTTCGGTGGATGGGCTACTAGAAACAACATAAAATGTTCTGATGGTAGAACCATTCTCAAAGACGCATTCAAACAAAACGATGGACAAAAAGTTCCATTGGTATGGAATCATCAACATGATGATGTTAATGAAGTCCTAGGTCATGCATTACTAGAGAATAGAGCAGAAGGTGTTTATGCATATTGTAAGTTCAACAACACAGAATCTGGACAAACAGCAAAAGCTCTTGTTGCAAATGGTGATGTTGACAAATTATCTATATATGCAAATAAACTTAAAACTCATATGAACAATGTTATGCATGGTTGCATAAGAGAAGTTAGTTTAGTCTTAGCAGGTGCTAATCCTGGCGCATATATAGATTCAGTCGTAGTTCATGGCGATGGTGCCGATGTCGAAGAAGAGGGTGTAATCTATACAGATGAAGCCTTAGAGCTTTCTCATTCTGAAGGCGAAGATGCTGGGACTGAAGATTCAAATGCTGAAAATTCTACAAATTCTGAAGAAAATCAAAATGGAAATTCTGAAGAAGATGTTGGAGAAGGAGCTAAAGAATCAAATGAAGACTCAGATAAAGAGCCTGAAAAAGATAATAAAAAGGAGGATTCAGACATGAATGAAGACAAAGAAAAAGATTTAGAGCATAATGATGAAGGAAAAACTGTTCAAGAAGTATTTGACGGAATGACTGATGAACAAAAAAATGCTGTTTATGCTATCGTTGGGCAAGCAGTTGCTGATGCTACAGGCGAAGGTGACGAAGATAACAACGAAGAAAATGATGATAATGGAGGAGAAAATATGAAACATAATGTATTTGATAATGATACAAATAATGATGAGGTTTTACAACACTCAGAAATATTAGGCGATGCATTAGCAGACGCTAAAAAATATGGATCTTTAAGAGAGAGCGTTATTGAACACGCTGCTATAAACAATATTACAGATATTGGAAAATTATTCCCAGATGCTACTGCTTTAAATAAAGAACCAATAATGATCGAAAAAGATCAAACTTGGGTTGGAAAAGTAATGAATTCAATTAAGCATACACCATTTTCAAGAGTTAAAGTAACTATGGGTAAAATGACAGAACCACAAGCTAGGGCTAAAGGTTATATAAAAGGTAATAAAAAAGTAAACATTCAAATGCAAGCTTTAAACAGAGTTGTAACACCAACAACTGTATATATTAAAAACGAAATCGACAGAGATGATGTTATTGATATAACAGATTTTGACGTAGTTGCATGGCAAAAAAGAGAAATGAGAAAAGAACTAGATAAGGAACTAGCATTAGCTGCATTACTAGGTGATGGTAGAGAAATAACAGATAATGATAAAATTAACGAACAAAACATCGTTCCAATAGTAAAAGATGTTGACACATTTACAATTAAATATACTATAACAGAAGGAAGAGATTATAAACAAACAGGTAATAGTGCTTCTGATAATGATAGCTTTACAAAAGGTATTGTAAGAGCTGCATTAAGATCTAGAAAAGAATATAAAGGATCTGGAACACCAACATTCTTCACAACTGAAGATTATTTAACGGATATGCTATTAATCGAAGACCAAAATGGTAGAAGAATTTATGAATCTATAGCTGCTTTAGCTTTAGCTCTAAGAGTTAAAGAAATAGTAACTGTACCAGAAATGGAACAAGAAGCTTATGCTAATATAGTTGGTATTATAGTAAATATGGCTGACTATACTATGGGTGCTGATAAAGGTGGATCTGTAAATATGTTCGATGATTTCGATATAGATTACAACCAAATGAAATACTTAATGGAAACAAGATGTTCAGGTGCATTAACTGTTCCATATTCAGCAATAGTATTAAAGAAAACAGCTGGTGAAGCAGTTGTTAACCCAGAGGGGTAATTTAATATAGAAAGGAATAATTAGCTATGGCTAAATTTTATGGAAATGTTGGCTACATAAAAAATACGGAAGTTCAACCAGGTGTATGGGCTGATCAAACAATCGAAAAATCATATTATGGTGATGTAACTAGGAATACTAGTCGTTTTCAACAGAGTGATGGTGTAAATGACGATATTTCAATTAATAATATCATTAGTATTGTAGCTGATCCATATGCTAATGAAAATTTCCAATATATTAGATATGTAGAATGGATGGGTACTAAATGGAAAGTAACAAATGCTGAAGTTAAGTACCCTCGAATTATATTAACATTGGGAGGTATGTATCATGGGTACTCGACTAGAACTTCAATCAATACTGGAGGAAATGCTGGGAACTCGTAATGTATATTACCAACCAGCTGAAAATCTGCAAATGAAATATCCAGCTATAAGATATCAGAAAGCAGATGATATCACTTATCATGGTGATAATATTAAATATTTAAATCGAAATTGTTATGATATAACAGTTATTGACAATATTCCAGATAATGAAGTGATTAATAAAATATTAAAAATGCCATATTCATCTTTTGATAGACATTATACGGCTAATAATTTAAATCACGATGTTATCAGATTATATTATTAAAGGAGGAAATTATTATGCCAGAAAAAATTAAACCACAATTAAAATGGGATCAATTAGGCGAAAGAGTCTATGAGACAGGTGTTAGTAAGGGTGTTTTATACCCACAAGTAAATGGAGAATATCCTAAAGGTGTTGCATGGAATGGATTAACAAACGTTAACGAATCTCCATCAGGAGCTGAAGCTACTCCATTATATGCTGATAACATTAAGTATCTTAACTTAATGTCAGCTGAAGATTTTGGTGCTACAGTTGAAGCATACACATATCCAGATGAATTTGCTGAATGCAATGGTGAAAAATCATTAGCTGCAGGTGTTCAAGTAGGACAACAAAAAAGAAAAGCTTTTGGTATGTCTTATCAAACAAAAGTTGGTAATGATACTGATCCAGATGCTGGATATAAAATTCATTTAGTTTATGGAGCATTAGCAAAACCATCAGAGAAATCTTATGGAACAGTTAATGATAGCCCAGAAGCTATAACATTCTCTTGGGAATTAACAACTACACCAGTTGAAGTACCAGGAATGAAACCAACAGCTATAATTACTATAGATTCTACAAAAGTAGATGCTGATGAATTAGCTGCATTAGAAGAAATATTATATGGTAAAGCTGCTACAACAGGTGAAAATCCACAACAAGCTGTAGATGCTAGATTACCATTACCAACAGAACTTGCTACAATATTTACAAATCAAGCTGCTGGGTAATTAAAATTAATTATATAAATGGGGTTGTGATTAGTGCAATCCCTTTTTGTTTTATTTAAAAATTGAAAGGAGAATAACGATTATGATATCAAAAAATATTAAATATACTGATTATAATGGAGTTGAAAGAGAGGAGACATTCCTATTTAACCTATCTAAGGCAGAACTTATGGAAATGGAATTAGGAACAACAGGAGGTTTAACAGAAATAATTAAGAAAATTATAGAAACAAAAGACCAACCATCAATAATAAAAATATTCAAAGAGCTTGTATTAAAAGCTTATGGTGAAAAAAGTGCAGATGGTAAAAGATTCATCAAAATGGATGAAAATGGTCAACCTCTATCTCGTCAATTCGCAGAAACAGAGGCATATTCTGTATTATTTATGGAATTAGCGACTGACGATGCAAAAGCTGCTGAATTTGTTAATGGTATAATCCCAGCTGATGTTGCAGAAAAAGCTTCAGCATTACCAGAAGAACAAAAATTAAAATTATTAAATAATACAACACCTGCACCTACTAATAATTAATTATATTTGCAGGAGGTAAGAGACAATGTTAACAATAAAGATTCCAGATAGAGAGTGGTTTAATGATGCAACACAAGAATTTATAACAGTTAAAGGAACAACATTACAATTAGAGCACTCTCTTGTGTCTCTTTCTAAATGGGAAGCCAAATGGAATACTCCATTTTTGTCAAAAGACGAAAAGACATTAGAACAAACATTAGACTATATTCGTTGTATGACCATAACACAGAATGTGAATCCAATGGTTTATGAACAATTATCTGAGGACAACATAGAGCAAATTAATAAATATATTAATACTTCTATGACAGCAACAACTTTTAATAATTTGGATAACAAACCAAGTAGAGAAATTATAACATCAGAATTAATTTATTATTGGATGATTGCATTAAATGTTCCAATGGAGTGTCAAAAATGGCATTTAAACCGTCTTCTTACTTTAATTAGAGTTTGTAATGCAAAGAATGCACCACCTAAAAAGATGAGTGCAAGGGATATAATGTCTAGAAATTCGGCTCTTAATGCTGCTCGTCGTAAGAAATATAATACGAAAGGATAGATAAGTGATGATAACTTTCAGCCAAAAAGGTGATTTTTCTAGATTGAGTAGTTATTTAGAAAGACTAAAAAATGTTGTTAAACTTGGTAATCTTGATGCCTATGGTCGAGAGGGGGTCGCTGCACTTTCGTCTATGACACCAAGAGATACTGGCGAAACAGCTAAATCTTGGTATTACAAGATTAATCGTGAAAATGATACAGTTACGTTATCTTTTCACAATTCCCATGTTAATGACGGTGTTAATATAGCAGTTATATTACAATATGGTCATGGGACAAAAAATGGTGGTTATGTAGAAGGAATTGATTATATAAATCCTGCTATACGACCTATATTTAATAAAATCGCAGAAGATGCGTGGAAGGAGGTTACCAGAGCATGAGTAAAACTATTGATGAAAAAGTCGTTCAGATGAAATTTGATAATAGTAATTTTGAAAAGAATGTTGCAAAAACATTAAAAACATTAGACAATCTTAAATGGAAAATTACAGAAACTGATCTAGAAAGCGGAAAAGGATTATCAAATTTAAATAAAGCGGCAAAGAATGTTGATATGTCTGGTTTAGCTAAGGGTATAGAAACCGTCCAAGCTAGATTTTCTGCACTACAAGTAATTGGTGTAACAGCTTTGGCTAATTTAACTAATTCAGCAGTTAATGCTGGTAAAAAAATAGTTAGTGCCTTAGGTGATGCACTAGTTAATGGTGGTAAAAACAGAGCACTTAATATACAAAATGCAAAATTTCAAATAGAGGGTTTATTGGGTACTGAAGAATTTCAGAAACAATGGACTCGTATTGATGAGAGTATAAACTGGGCAGTTAAAGATACTGCTTATGGATACGATTCAGCGGCAAAAGCTGCATCTCAATTTATGGCTTCAAGTGTAAAAGTTGGAGAACAAATGGATTATTCATTGAGAGCCATATCTGGTGTTGCAGCAATGACTAATAGCACATATGATGATATTGCTAATGTATTTACTAGAGTTGCTGGTCAAGGTCGTGTTATGGCTATTGATTTAAATTCTTTGGCAGCTAGAGGTATGAATGCAGCAGCAGTATTAGGAAAAGCATTAAATAAATCAGAATCTGAAATTCGTGATATGGTATCAAAAGGACAAATTTCATTTGATACATTCGCGAAAGCTATGGATGATGCTTTTGGTGAGCATGCTAAAAAAGGTAATGAAACATTTGAAGGTGCTTTAGCGAACATGAAAGCTGCTATGTCTAGAATTGGTGCTAAAGTTTGGGACCCACTATTGACAAATCAAAGAGATGTGTTCAATCAAATGAGATTATTGTTTAATGATTTAAATAATAATTATTTAGATGCTCCTATAAAAGCATTAAATGAAAAATTAACAAGCGCATTTCAAAATCTTGTACAATTCATCGAAAAAGGTGGATTAAAAAATATATTATTAGGTATAGGTGATATATTAGGTTATATTGGTTCTATATTAAAACCTATAAAAGAAGGATTTAGAGAAATATTTCCAAAGAAATCTGTCGATGAACTAGTATCGTATACAGAAAAATTCAAAGAATGGACATCACATTTAAAATTAAGTGAAAAAACTGCTCAAAAATTAAAAGATACTTTTAAAGGATTATTTTCTGTAGTACGTATTGGTGTAGAATTTATAACAGCATTAGCTAGAGGTCTAGGAAAATTATTGAGTGCTTTAACTGGAGTACCTGGTGGTATTTTAGGAGTAACTCAAGCTGTTGGAAATTGGTTAACAAAATTAGGAAATGCTATTCATGAATCTAAAATATTTACTAATGCCATAGAAGGAGTATCAAATGCCCTTACTAAGTTTGGTAATAAAATGAAAGAGTTCTTTAGTAAGTTTGATATCTTTGGAGCTTTGGTAAAAGGATTTAGTGCTATATTTAATTTAATAAAACAACTAGGCTCTGAATTAGGTTTGTTCATATCCACATTGTTTAAATCTGGAAATTTAGAATTGGCATTTAAAGCTGTGAATTCTGTATTCCAAGGCGGTTTATTAGTAGCATTAATAAGATTTATAAATCAAATGAAAATGTTAACTATGAGATCTAAACAATTTGTTGGAAATATGAGTGGAACACTATATCAAGTTAAAGAAACATTATCATCTTTACAATATTCAATTAAAGCTAGTGCTATTATGGAAATAGCTAAAGCAATGCTTGTATTAGCTGGTGCTTTATTAGTATTATCATTAATAGATCCAGTTAAATTAGGTGGAGCTTTAACTGCAACCGCAATTGGTATGGGTGAACTAATAGGTGCTTTAGCATTATTAGGTAAATTTAATACTAAAATACTTGATGCGGTTAAGATGTATGCATTAGTAAGTATGATAAGAAGTTTATCGACATCTTTAGTTATATTAAGTGTTGCTCTAAAAATAGCTAGTACAATTAATTGGTTCCAAATGTTGGTATCAGTTGCTGGTTTATCAGCTGTATTATGGGAATTAGTTGGTGTTGTAAAAGTTTTATCTTTGATTAAAGAAAATGATGTATATAGAGCAACTAAATCTATGAGAAAAATGGGTACAGCTTTATTAATAATTTCTGTAGCATTAAAAATAATGAGTACTATAGATTGGAAACAAATGATTGTTGCTGTGCTTGGTATGTCTGCTGTACTATTGGAAATGGTATTAGCTATAAAAGCTTTACCAAAATTAGACTTTGGAAAACGAGTTGCTGGTTTAACTGGTGCCGCTATTGCTATGGTTATATTAGCAGGAGCATTAAAAATATTAGCAACTATGAAATGGGATGACATTTGGCGAGCCGTGACAGTTATGGGTATAGCTTTAGCTGAATTAACTGGTTCATTAATGTTATTAGGAAATTTCGGTGGTAAATCAATAAAAGGTGCAATAGCATTATTACCTGCGACATTAGCCATGATTCAATTAGCAGGTGCTTTAAAACAATTAGGAAAATTAGATTGGGAACAAATTAAGAAAGCATTAGTTGCTATGGGTGTAGCTTTAGCTGAATTAACAGCCGCTATGGTTATAGCAGGAAACTTTAAAGGATTTACCGGTTCAATGGCTATAAATGGTTTAATTGGTTCATTGATACCTTTAGCTTTAGCTTTAAAAATGATTGGATCTATGGAAGTAGGTCAATTAGTAGCTGCATTAATAGCGATTGCTACTGCATTTACAATACTTGGTGTTGCTGGTATGTTATTAAGTAAAATAGCACCAGGTTTATTAGCAGTTGCAGGCGCAATAGCATTATTTGGTGTTGGTGCAGTATTAATTGGTGGAGGCTTAATGTTAATGGCTGCTGGTATATCAGCTTTAGCTGTTGCATTAGCTGGAGGTGCTACAGTAATTGTAGCAGGTTTAACCGCTATAATTATTGGTATTATAAATTTAATTCCATCAATTATAAAAGCTATTGGCGATGGTATTGTTATAATTTGTGATGCATTATTAGCCGCTGCTCCAAAAATTGCTACTACAGCATTAACTATTGTAGTAGAAATATTAAAAGCATTAGCTAATGATGGTCCATTAATAGTTAAATATTTAGCAGAATTCTTAATTGGTGTTTTAAATGAATTAGCAGCATATGCTCCAGATTTTATACAAGCAGTATTTAATGTAATAAAAGTTGTTCTAGAAGGAATTGGTAAAGCCCTACAGGGATTAGACCCAATATTATCATTAGAAGGGGTATTAGGTTTAGTTGGTTTAACCGGATTAATGTATATGTTATCTGGTTTAGGAAGTTTAGTAGGACCTGCTGCTGTTGGTGTATTAGCATTAGGTGCATTAATTGCTGAATTATCAGTAGTATTAGCTGCTATAGGAGCTTTAGCGCAAATACCTGGTTTAAAATGGCTAGTTGAAGAAGGCGGAAACTTTATGCAAGCTGTTGGTACAGCAATTGGTCAATTAATAGGTGGAATTGTTGGTGGTATAGCGTTAGGTGCTTCAGCAGCATTACCACAAATTGGTCAAAATCTTTCTGATTTTATGGAAACTGTACAACAATTTATAAATGGTTGTAGAGTAATAGACCAATCGGTATTAGTTGGAGCTGGAATTTTAGCTGCTGCTATATTAATGATGGCTGGAGCTGAGATAATAAATGGTGTAGCTGATTTTATAACAATTGGAAAATCTATGGCTGATATGGGAACTCAATTAAGTGAATTTATGAATAATGCTCAAGGATTTATAAATGGAGTAAGAAATGTAGATCCATCTATTTTAGATAGTGTATCAGCTTTAGCTGGTGCAATTATGATATTAACGGCAGCTAATGTATTGCAAGGAATAGCTAATTTCTTTACGTTTGGACAAGCTGGAAATTTAGAAAAGTTTGGTGAACAATTACCGCCATTGGCTAATTCCATAAACGGATTTATATCTAATTTAGGAACATTTGGTGAAGATAAAGTTAAAACTGCAAAATGTGCTGCTGATGTTTTAGTTATATTAGCACAATCTGCATCTAAGATACCTAATTCTGGAGGAATTATTACTTTGTTTACTGGAAATAATGATATTTCTGAATTTGGTGATAAATTACCAGGTGTTGCAAAAAACATTTCTGGATTTATATCTAATCTAGGAACATTTGGTGAAGATAAAGTGACTATTGCTAAATGCGCTGCCGAAGTATTAGTAGCTTTAGCTGAATCTACATCTAAGATACCTAATACTGGTGGTATAGGTTCTTGGTTCTCAGGTGATAATGATATAGGTAAAT
>CAMOMI010000001.1 GCA_946619755.1 uncultured Clostridia bacterium | reverse complement strand
GAGAGTTTATGAATAGTTATCCTAGTAGCTTATCAGGAGGAATGAGACAGCGCGTAGCACTTATAAGAACGCTTGCTTTAAAGCCTGATGTATTACTTTTAGATGAACCATTTTCAGCTTTGGATTATCAAACAAGATTGGCGGTTGCTGATGATGTTTATAGTATTATTAAGCAAGAGAATAAGACAGTTATTATGATTACACATGATATTGGAGAAGCGTGTAGTTTAGCTGATAGAGTCGTAGTACTTAGTGATAGGCCTTCAGTGATTAAAAAAATTTTCAATATTGAGATGAGTAATAAAAGTACACCTATAAATAATAGAAAATGTGTTGAATTTGCTTATTATTATGATATGATTTGGAAAGAGATTGATAAACATGCATAGCAGAGAATATAAGTTATATTTAAAACGTTTAAAAAGAAATAAATTCTTGGTAGTAATTACTCAAATATTAATTTTAGTATTTTTAATTTTTATTTGGGAATATTTATCGCGTAGTAATATTATTAATGCTTTTATTTATTCTTCACCAAGTAAAATTGTGAATACTATTATAAAATTATACAATGATAATAATCTATTTAATAATATATGGATTACAGTATATGAAACGATTATTAGTTTTGTTTTAGCTACTTTATTAGGAACTATAATAGCGATAATTCTTTGGTGCAGTAAATTTCTTTATAAAGTGATAGATCCATATTTAATTGTTTTAAATAGTTTACCAAAAGTAGCTTTGGGACCTATTATAATAATTTTGTGTGGAGCAAATATAAAATCAATTATTATTATGGCATTACTTATTTCATTAATTATAACAATAACTAATGTATATTCTGGATTTGTGAATACCGATAAGAATCGTATAAAACTGATGCAAAGTTTTCATGCTAGTAAATGGCAAATGCTTAAATATTTAATAATTCCTTATAATTATCATGTTATTGTAGGAACTTTAAAAATTAATGTTGGTATGTCTTTGGTTGGTGTTATTATGGGAGAGTTCTTGGTATCAAAATCGGGAATAGGTTATTTAATAAATTATGGTTCTCAGGTCTTTAATTTAAATTTAGTATTCGCGGGAATTATTATTTTACTAATTGTGTCATACTTAATGTATTTGATAGTTTTATATATAGAAAAAGTGCTAATTAGAAATAATTAGTACTTTTTTGATATTTAAAAAAAATATTATCTCTTTAAGGGCATTTTCTTACGAAGTAATTCAAAATAATTATTTAAATAGCTAACTCTACTTAATTGTTTTTTTTCTTATAAAAAATGCTTTAGTAAATGTAATAAAAATCTTGATTTTAGTTTTAATATATAGTATACTTTAGTTATAAATAGTATTAGCGTAAGAGGTGTAAATTAAATGAATGAAATTAATAAATTTAAAAATCAATCAAAATATATGATGGTTATATTTAGTATTATGGGATTTTTAATGATAACATCATTATTAATTAGCAACTTTAGTCCAAAAAAAACATATAGTTTTACTGAAGATAATTGTCCTGGAACAATATATAATGGTGAATGTTGTACTTGTGCTGGTACTACATTTTCGAATGGAGAATGTGAGGCTAAAACACAAAAAGCAAGTAATCAAACTGCTGCGGTAGCTTTGGCAGGGAATGGTTATGAATGTACGGTTGATAAAGATTCAAATGGTAAGGAACTTACTACGTATACTTGTGAGTTAAAGCCTAAGCCTTCATGTACAACACTTGAGGCAGCAGATACTATAAAAAATTGTTATCATTATGCTTGTACAGAAGATGGATGGAAACAACAAAGTGTAGAACAAACCACAAAAAAAGTTTGTGATAATACAGACGGAAGTTGGGGTTATCCTCCTGAAACTCCGTCAAATTGTATGGATAAAAAAACTTCATGTTATTGTTATGCATGTGAAAATGATAAATGGGTTCAAAAAAAATGGTCAATGACATATCCTGCTCTATGTACTTGCGAATCTAACCAAACAGCTAATCCTTATGATCCACCTAAACAACCTGATAGTTGTGGAAAAAGTTCATCATCAACAGGAAGTTCAAATCAAACTACTACATCACAAAATGTAAAGTCATTTACGGATAAGGGATGGGAATGCGTTTTTAATAGCAAAACATCTTTGTATGATTGTACGTGTAGTGGAACAGTTGATAGTAATAATAAATGTGTTAAATCTAATTCATCAGAATGTGCTGTTGTTTCAGCTTCAACTGGATCAGTAATTACTTCTGCTGATGCTGATGATGTTCAAAATTCATATTATACTGTTAATGTTAGTTATAGTGGTGCTGGTTGTGGTGGCCAAATAATATCTTTTTCTGCTAGTAACGCTAGAACAATTTCTCCATCTTCTTATAGAATACCATCAAATAGTACTTCAGGTACAACACAATTTAGTGTTTATCCAAGTTCGCCTTGTGATCCTTCTGTAGCGACTGCTTCATTACCAAGTAATAGTAAAAATACTTCAGCAGTGACAATTTTAAAAGATTGGGTAAGTTATACTGTTTGTGTAAAAAACCCTGATTATACTTCATTTGAAGCAGCTGACGCTGCTGGAGTAAACTATTATTATTCTAATTATGGTAAATGTTCTGATGGCGTAACAGAAGCGTATACAAAGAAATGGGTAAGATATGGCTGCGGAGGCGGCGGAGGCGGTGGATCTGGTGATCCAACCCCAACTCCTAATTATGCATGTTATTTAGTTGATCATAAATACGTGTGGGCATCTTCAAAACCTGCGAATGGAACGGAAGTTTCGTCACTTTCTGATTTATCTAAATGTAAAGATTGTGAGAGTGGATATGTTTTGACTGATGACGGAAAATGTCTTCTTCCACCAAGTGATTATGCATGTTATTTAGTTAATCATAAATATGTGTGGGCGTCTTCAAAACCTGCGAATGGTGTATTAGTAAGTTCAAAGACTACTCAATCAAGTTGTAATGGATGTGAGACTGACTATACTATGAATAATAATAATAATTGTGTAAAGCCTAGTACTCCACCAAGTGATTCACCTAATGTACCAGTAAATCCTCCAACTGGAACTGTAGCAATGATTATTGCTTTGATAGTTGGCTTGGTAGCAGTTGTAGCATTATTTTGGTACTATAAAAAAATTTCTAAAAAATAAAATATGTAATTTGATATAAGATATGCATTTTCATTAGAAAGTGCATATCTTTTTATGATAATTTGTTATTTTTACTTCAGTTTGTTAAAATGACTTGTTTTATTTTATTATGTACTCTATGATTAAAAGTGCTAATAATTAACGTTTTTTCTTGCATTTTATAAATATAATAGTATAATAAATATGAAAATCATTTTCAAATTGGTGGCGAGTTAATTATGATTACATATAGTACTAAGCAAAAGAATAAATTAATCCAAGTAATAAAAAAATATGATAAAGAGTTTACTGTTAAAGATATTTATGAAAATACAAAACATGAAATAGGTCTTACGACAATATATAGATTAATTGATAGACTTGTTAGTGATGGAATCCTTAGTAAAGTGATTGGTAATAATAATACAACATATTATCAATATCTAGAAAAGTGTTCAAAAGAAAATCATTTTTATTTAAAGTGTCAAAAATGTGGAAATTTATTACATATTGATTGTGATTGTATTGGACAATTGCGTAGACATATTATTGATGATCATAAATTTATAATTAACAAAGAGCACATTATTATTAATGGAATTTGTAATAAATGTAATAGTAGAGGTGATAACATATGTTAGATTCAGTTATAGATGCATTATTAGATACGGTAAAAATATTACCTTATTTATTTGTTACTTTTGTAATTCTTGAGTTTATTGAACATAAATTAAACAAAAATAATCAGAAATTCTTAACTAACAATAAAAAGTATGGACCGATTGTTGGAGGTATTTTGGGAGCTTTACCACAATGTGGTTTTAGTTCTATGGCGGCTAATTTATTTTCTAATAGGGTTATAACTATTGGAACCGTTATTGCGGTATTTTTGTCTACTTCAGATGAGATGTTACCAATTATGATTAGTGAACATGCTAGTATTATTATATTACTTAGAATAATTGGTTTTAAGGTATTAATTGGAATATTAGTTGGATTATTTGTCGATTTACTATATAAACATAAATATAAAGAAACAACAAAAATGATTAGTGAGATATGTCACGAAGAACATTGTGATTGTAATAAACAAGGGATTATCTTATCTAGTTTGGTACATACTTTAAAGATTGGCTTATTTATTCTTATAGCTAATTTAATAATAAATATAATTATCTATAAGGTTGGAGAAGATAGGTTATCTAGTATTTTACTTCATAGGAATATATTTACTTATTTTGGAGCTAGTTTAATTGGATTGATTCCTAATTGCGCAAGTAGCGTTATTATGACGGAGTTATATTTGTCTGGATTAATTTCAATTGGTAATTTAATATCAGGACTACTTACAGGTAGTGGATTAGGAATATTGCTTTTGTTTAAGAGTAATAAAAATATGAAAGAAAATATGACTATTTTAGTAATTATATATTGTGTTGGTGTTTTGACTGGTTTATTAGTTGATTTAGTTATTTAAAAAAAGTATTATTTTTAATACTTTTTTTGTTATATTTTTTTATTTAATGATATAATATAATGCAGGCAAATGATTTAGATTAGGAGGTAATTATGCTAGAGATAAAAAAGATTACAAAAATATATGAAACTGAAGGTTTTAATCAAAAAGCATTAGATCATGTTAGTGTTAACTTTAGAGAATGTGAATTTGCCTCTATTCTTGGACCTAGTGGTTCTGGAAAAACAACATTTTTAAATATAATTGGAGGACTTGATCATTATACATCAGGTGATTTAATAATTAACGAAGTTAGTACAAAAAAATATAAAGATAGTGATTGGGATAGTTATCGAAATCATCGAATTGGTTTTGTGTTTCAAAATTATAATTTGATATCACACCAGACGATACTATCAAATGTTAAGTTAGCTTTGACCTTATCTGGTATTTCTAAAAAAGAGGCAACAGAAAGGGCTAGAAAAGCACTTTGTGATGTTGGATTAAAAGATCATATAAATAAAAAGCCAAATCAACTATCTGGTGGACAAATGCAAAGGGTTGCTATAGCAAGGGCCCTTGTTAATGATCCTGATATACTTTTAGCAGATGAGCCAACGGGAGCATTGGATTCTGGAACTAGTATTCAAATTATGGAATTGTTAAAAAAAATATCTAAGGATAAGTTAGTTATTATGGTTACACATAATCCAGAGTTAGCTATGCAGTATTCAAGTAGAATTATTAAACTTAAGGATGGAAAAATTACGGATGATTCTAATCCGTATGATGGAAAGGTTAATACTAAAGAGGTTAAGAGAGTAAGAGAGGAAAAAACTAAAAAAACTGGTATGTCTTTCTTGACTGCTTTGTTACTTTCTTTTAATAATTTAATGACTAAAAAAGGAAGAACAATTTTAGTTGCTTTTGCTGGTTCAATTGGAATTATTGGAATTGCTTTGATATTAGCTGTATCGACTGGCTTTCAAAATTATGTTGATTCGATTCAGGAAGATACATTGACATCTTATCCGCTTACTATTATGCAAGAATCAACTGATATTGCTGGTGTTCTTTTATCGATGACGAGTAGTGAAAGTGAAAATGATGGATCTAATAAGGTTATTGAAAATCAATATCTTACTAATATGTTGGCTAATGTTAAAGCAAATGATTTAAAGAGTTTTAAAAGATATTTGGAAAAGAATTATCATGAAGTAGATAATGATATATCAACAATTAAGTATTCTTATAGTATTGATCCATTAATATATACGATAGATGCTACAAACAAGTTAGCAAAACTTAATCCAAGTAATTTATTTAGTTCAATATATAATAGTAATATGTTGAGTTCATATTCGTCTTTTGGCTCTATTTTTTCACAAATGATTGATGATGAAGAAACATTAGCAACACAATATGATATGTTAGCTGGTAGATGGCCTAAAGAGTACGATGAGATGATTATTGTATTATCTGAACCAAATGGAATATCTGATTTGCTAGTTTATTCATTGGGACTTAGGGATAATGATGAACTTACTAATATGGTTAGTAAGATTATGAGTGGAGAAGCGGTTAATATTAGTAATAAACCATTGGAGTTATCTTATGATGATCTTATGAAGATTACACTTAAATTGATAATGCCATCAGATACATATCGATATAATGATAATTATGGTGTTTATGAAGATATGAGTGATGATGATAATTATATGAAGGCATTATATGAGAAGGCACTTAAGCTTAAGATTGTAGGAATTGTTAGTGCTAAACCAGGTACAACTTCGACTGCATTATCACCTGGTGTTAATTATACTTCAAAATTAATTGATTATATAATTGATTATAGTAAAGAAAGTGATTTAGTGAAAAGACAGTTATCAAATATAGATATAGATGTTTTTTCAGGTAGTAGATTTGATAGCAAAAATAATAATATTGGTTTTGGATTTGATGAAGTTATTAATATTGATACAAATAAGTTAGAAAATGCTTTTGATATTAAGATTGATCAGGATAAGTTACAGAACGAAACTCAGAATTATATGAATGAAATTGCTAATTCAATTACAACTGATACAAATCCTGCTAAGAAAGCATTTCATGATGGATTTGTTACTTTAACGAGTGGCTTATTGACGAGCGTTGAGGGAACTATAAGTTTAAGTCAAGTAAGTGATGTAGTTGATAATTATTTAAATAGTTATGATGCAGGGGAATTATTAAAGCAATTAGAAAAAGATTATGTTCTTCCTAAAGATACTTATAAACAAATTTATAGTGGACTATTAAATGGTTATTTAAATACATATATAGCGGCTTATTATGGAGTAGATCAATCTCTTACAGAAGATATTAATGATCCTTTGGCAATAATAAATGAAGATGTTGCTGCGTCAGTTAATGATGAGTATATGAAGAGCGCAGCTATTATGATGGCTGAGGATAAAATAGCTAAGGCAATGACTGAGGCATTAATTAAAAAAACAGTACTTACAAAAGTAGGGGAATTAACAGCAAATATAACAAATAGTATTGCTTCATCATTTAATGTTGATAAAGATGCAATTACATCGGCTTTTTCACTTAATTTTACAGAAGATGAGTTAATGAGAGTAGTCGGTGCGATGATGAATAGGACAGAGACAACTGCTAAATCTAATTTAATATCACTAGGTTATCAAGATAAAGAAGAGCCGACATTTATTTCTTTTTATTTTAATAGTTTTGATGGAAAAGAGCATTTCTTAGATTTTATTGAAAAATATAATAAGAAAATGAAAAAAGATGATATGGAAGATAAGACAATTAATTATTCTGATACGACAGGAATACTTATGAATTCAGTTAAAACAATTGTTAATGCAGTTAGTTATGTATTAATTGCGTTTGTATCAATTTCTCTTGTTGTTTCGTCAATCATGATTGGGATTATTACATATATTTCAGTATATGAAAGAACAAAAGAGATAGGTATTCTTAGAAGTATTGGAGCATCTAAACATAATATTTCTTCAATATTTAATGCTGAGACCTTTATTATTGGTTTATTATCTGGATTGTTTGGTATAGGTATATCATATACTTTAATTCCAATTATTAATGGTATATTGCATCATTATACAGGAAATATTCCACTTAGGGCGATGCTCGATATACATAGTGCGTTAGTATTAGTTATACTTAGTATTATTTTAACTTTAATAGGTGGATTGATTCCTGCAAGAGCGGCAGCTAAGCGTGATCCAGTTGAAGCACTTAGAAGTGAATAAAAAAACTAGTTCAATGATTGAACTAGTTTTTATATGGCTAAAATGTAAACATAATAAATAATAAATACTAAGAGCATAATGGCGCCTTCGCTTTTATCAATTTTTCTGTCATCTTTAGCGAAAAGATAAATAATAGCGGCTGCTGTAGTCATAACAAACATATCAGCAAAATTGAAACTAGAGGTACTAACACTACCTAATAAAGCGATTGGTAAGGCTAAGACAAAACCAATATTAAAGATATTTGTACCAATAATGTTACCCATAATAATATCGAATTCATTCTTTTTAACTGAGGTAATAGCCATTACTATTTCTGGTGTAGAGGTACCAATAACTAGGACTATCATTGTAATTATTTTTTGATTAATATTTAATGCTTTAGCAATATTTACACAGTTATCGACAGCAAACTCACTACCAAAATAAATTAAGATTAAGCCAATTAATGAATAGATAATTGATTTTGATAAAGGCCATTTGGCTTTGTCTTTAGTAATTTCGGCTGTTTGGTTGCGTTTTTTTTGAAATTTATAGATGTAATAAATAAATCCTAAAAAAATTAATAATAATACGATAGCATCACTTCTTGAAATTGTATTAATGTTGTGAGTAAAAATTTCATCTAAAAATAAAACAGAAAAGATTGCTACCATAATTAAGTGAAGTGGTAGTTGTTTTTTTATGGTTTCACTTTTAATTCTAATTGGTTTTATTAAGGCAGCAATGCCGATTACTAACATAGAATTAACAATGGTAGAACCTACAACATTAGCTAGAACAATATCATTATTTTCACTTAAGATACTTCTAAATGAAATAAATAATTCTGGGGTACTAGTACCAAAAGCAACAATGGTTAAAGAAATAATAATTTTTGGTATTTTTAAATTAGTGGCAGTTGATGAAATCCCATCAACAAAAATATCTGCTCCTTTAATTAATAAATAAAATCCTAATACCACTAGTAAAATATATTTAATCATAGTACGACCTCTTTACTCTAATAAAATAATATCAAAAAATAGTAATTTTATCAAGAAAAAAAAGAAGTGGTTAACACTTCTTTAAGATGTCTCTTGCAGCAACTAATCCAGTAGCAGCAGCTGTTACTATATTTCCAGCTTTGCCAGCACCATCACCGACAAAATAAATATTATCATTTTCTAATTTAAAATCGTTATTAGTTTCGATTTCGTTTGAGAAGAATTTTATTTCTGGACCATATAAAAGTGTATCGTCATTGTTGACTCCTGGAATTATTTTATCTAGGGTTTCTAATCCTTCAAGGATATTTGTGATAATACGATGAGGCATTACTAAGGCTAAGTCACCAGCTACACAATCTTTTAATGTTGGTTCAATAAAGCCTTTATTGATACGATGCCATTCACTACGACGACCATTACGTAAATCTTTTAAACTTTGAATAATTGGTTTACCATCGCCAAGAACGTTAGCGATACGAGCAATAGATTCGCCATATAGTCTTGTATTAGTAACAGGTTCTGTTAAATTAACTTTTGAAATAAATGCAAAGTTAGTGTTATTTGATTTTACATCTTTTAAGGCATGTCCATTGACACAAATATAACCATAATAATTTTCTTTAGCTACGAAACCACCTGGATTTGTGCAGAAAGTTCTTATTTCATCACTGTACGTTTTGGTTTTAATAAAAATTGTTGGATCATAAATAATATTGGTAATATCTTCCATAATGTCTTTTCTTACCTCAACGCGAACACCAATTTCGATTGATTGTGAATAATAAGGAATTTGATATTTATCAGCTAATTCTTGAATCCATTTAGCGCCGGTTCTACCTGGAGCAACGATTACTTTTTTACTTTTAAATGTTTTATCTTTTCCTTTTAATTTACATATTATTTCATGATCATCTGTAGATATAGTACTAATATCTAAAACATCGCATCGATCAATTAATTCAACACCTTTATCTTTTAAGTAATCACAAATACCATCGATATATTCAGGTAAGTGATCTGAACCTAGGTGTTTTTGTTTAATAATTAATAATTTAGCTCCAGCAATGGCTACTTTTTTCTTAATTGCTTCTGCTTCATTCATATTTGATGGATATACTTCGGCATCCATTTTAAAACTATTAAATATTTCTTCAGTTTGATCGATTAGTTTCATTGCTTCAGATTCAGGCATATATTTAGTTAAGTCAGATTTTCCTAATTTGTGAATATAATTTAATTTACCATCAGAGAATGTACCAGCTCCACCATAACCTGATAAAATATTACAAGGGTTACAGTTTTGGCAAGGAATACCTAATTTATTCATTGGACATACTCTTGTTTTGACAGCATTTCCTCG
Organism: uncultured Clostridia bacterium; assembly: GCA_946619755.1. GTDB lineage: Bacteria > Bacillota_I > Bacilli_A > RF39 > UBA660 > RUG705. The sequence continues at coordinate 93,498 of CAMOMI010000001.1, read as the reverse complement.
ATCTAGTATAGCAATTTTAAGTTTACTATTCTTTGTAATTAATTCATAAGCTGCAAATAGTCCGGCTGGTCCGGCTCCCACGATTATAACATCATACATTTTTACCACCATTTTAATTATATCATAAAAATATTCTATGTTATAAAATTGTTGCAAAAAAAATATTATTATTGTAAAATTATATTAGAAAATAGGTGGTGATAGGGATGGATGATAAAATGTTTGAGGATAAATTTAAAGATGTTTTTCCAACTGATGAACGAAAAAGGCAATTATCACAACAAGGTAAAAGTATTGGTGATGATGTAAATGCAGCACTTAGTGTTTTCAACACTGTTTCTAAAAAAAATGTATCTTCAAAAGTTAAGCCTGTCAAAAGGGATATTAATAAAGAATATGCTGATCAAGTCTTTAATATTGTTAAAGAAAGTATTAATAAAAGTCCTAGAGATAAAGACTTAGTATTTGACTATATTAAATGGTATTTATTAAAACGTATGACTTATATGATAAATTTTACGGGAGACGTTAATGAATTTGCAGAAAAATTGGCAAATGAGCTTATAAAAATACAAAATGGTGTTATATCTTATGAATTACTTGATGATATAATTTCGTCAAATAAATATTATTTTAGAATTCATAATAATAAATTTGAGGTATTTATTAATAATTATATTATGAATTATTGTATTCATAATGCTGATAAAATGTCTTATAAAGAAGAATTTACGACAGTTTTAAGATATGTTATTAAAATGATGCTTGTAAGTGGACGATATAATAATTTAGTTAATATGAAAGATATTATTCAAAAATCAGCATTTAAACTTTCTGATTATTTGCTTTTTAATAATTGTGATATTGAAGAAATAATTAGTGGAAGATATGATATGGAAATTGATGATTGGATTAAAAATGATTCAATATATGTTAAATCTGTTAGCGAAAGAAAATATTCTAGCGACGAAGTTATTGATAAGGTTAATGCAGGAAAAAAGAAAATTAAGGTAACAGCAGGTAATATTGTAAAGAATAAAATTGCAAGAAGAACAATTGCTTTTGTGTTAGCAATGCTTGTTTTTAGTAATAGTAATGTTGGTATAAACTTTTTTAAAAAAGCCGATAGTGTAATATTTCAATATAGTGTAAGTACGGATAAAATAATAAGAAACTTTGATAATTATGATTATCCGAAGATTAATGGCTATGGTGATATTGATTTTCCAGAAACGATTGGTCATATTGAAGAGATATTTGGTTCATATTTATCTAAAAATAAAAGTTGGAATGATCATTATGAACAGATTTGTTTATATGAGGCATATAGTAGTATAACTAAGAGAGATATTGCTATGATGGATTCTATATTGCTTATGACTAAAGGATATTTTCAAGTGAATGAAATGGAATTTGAGTATTTGGCCCTAAGTGGTTATGATTCTTATCCACAATATGTGTATGATATGATGAGTAGAGCTTCTCTTGATGTTTCTAAATATACTGATGCCGTTGAAACTTACAAGGCTCTCTTAACTGAAGATGGTGATGTTAAGGCATATGATTTATTGGCTAGTAATTACAAAAAAGATATTGAAAAAATGATGAGAGAGTATAGTAAATATATGGAGACATTAAAAAAAGAATTTGCTAATGATATTCAAAAAAGGGGAAGAAATAATGGTAGAAGTTAATGCATATAAGTTAGAAAATGGTATATTTTATAATGAAATAAGTAGTATTGTTAAAGATGATGTTAGATATATGCTTTTAGCAAATCGAGATAACAATGAAGATATTTGTATTAGAAAGTTAGTTAATGAAGATGGTGAACAATATATAGAAATGCTAGATTTGGATGAATTTGAGCAAATTCGAAATGAATTTATACAAAAAAACAAGGAATTATTATTTTAATTCTTTGTTTTATTTTTTAATTCATATAGGATATTAATTGCATCAATTGGAGTAAGTTCTAAAATATTAAGTTCTTTAATACGTTCTACTATTTCATTTTTTTCTTCTTTAAAATCTAATGGAAGTGTTGTTTGGATAACAATATCTCTTTTTCTTTCTTTGTTTTCATAGACACTTAGAATCTCGCTAGCTCTGTCGGTGACTTCTTTTGGAAGATTGGCAAGTTTTGCGACGTTAATGCCATAACTTTTATCGATAGAACCATTTTTAACTTTATGTAAGAAGATAATGTTACCGTCTTTTTCTTCAGCAGATACGTGTTTGTTGATTAATTTATCGAGAGTATTTTCTAAATCAGTTAATTCATGATAATGGGTTGAAAATAGTGTTTTACAACCAATTTTATTATTGATATATTCTAAAATTGCTTGGGCAAGACTCATACCATCAAAAGTAGCTGTTCCTCTTCCTAATTCGTCAAATAAGATTAAACTATTTGGAGTTGCATTTTTGATGGCGTTGGCAGCTTCGGTCATTTCAACCATGAAAGTTGATTCGCCGCTAACTAAATCATCACTTGCTCCAATACGGGTAAATATTTTATCAAAAATAGGTAAAATTGCCTTTTTAGCTGGAACATAACAACCAATTTGTGCCATGATTGCAATAATACCAAGTTCACGCATATAAGTGCTTTTTCCTGCCATATTAGGACCGGTAATCAAAAGAATTGCTGTATTATTGTCCATAATAATATCATTAGGGATATAGCTATCTTTGGTTACTTTTTCAACAACAGGATGTCTGCCTTCAATTATTTCTAGATTGTGATCTTTAGTTATAGTTGGTTTGGTATAATTATATTTTTCACTTACAAGAGCAAAAGATAATAAGACATCAATTTCACTGATTATTTTTGATATAGCTTGTAGGGTATGGACGTATTTACTACAAGTATTACGGATATCTATAAATAAGTCATATTCTAAGTTAATTATTTTTTCTTCAGCTGACAAAACTAGGTCTTCTTTTTCTTTTAAAATAGGATTTATAAATCTTTCACAGTTAGTTAGTGTTTGTTTTCTGATGTAACCATATTCTTCTTTAACTAATGGTAGATTACCTTTAGATATTTCGATGTAGTAGCCGAATACTTTATTGAAACCAACTTTTAAATTTTTAATTCCAGTTTTTTCTCTTTCTTCAGCTTCATAATTACTAATAAAATCTTTTCCACCACTACGCAAGTCTTTTAATTCGTCTAATTCTTTATTATAACCGGTTTTTATTAAATAGCCTTCTTTTAATGTAGGCGGTGGCGTTTCATAAAGAGATGATTCTAGTAAAAGATATAAATCGCTTACATCAGGAAGTTCTTGATATTTAATTTTTTTTAAAATATCATTTATGGCTGGTAATATCTTTAATGATTCTTTTAATTGAATTAGGTCTCTAGCATTTGCTGAACCTAAAGAAATACGTCCACATAATCTTTCTAAGTCATACACGTCATATAGATATTTTCTTAAATCTTCACTTAAAATAAATTCTTCTAGCAATGTTTCAACTATATCATATCTTTTTTCAATTTCTTCTTTATCAACAAGCGGATTTTCTATCCATGATTTTAATTTTCTTGATCCCATAGCAGTTTTGGTTTCATCTAAGAGCCATAATAGTGAATAAATTCTTTCTTTATTACGGATACTTTCCGTTAATTCGAGATTTCTTTTGGTATGAATATCCATCTTTAAGAATTCATCATTTTTTCTAATAACTAATTTTTGGAAATGAGATACATTTCTTTTTAGATTATTGATGAGATAACAAATTAAATGTTTTATACCAATAATGTATCGATTATCAGTAATGTCTTTATAGATATAGTCATGTTCATCATTTTCTAGAATGTCATCAGTTGGTGTTAGAGGAATTTTATAAGTATCTTTTAAAGATGAGATAATTTCTTTTGGAACTTTATTATTTACAATTAATTCTTTAATACCTAGAAATATTATCTTGTTAATAAGTAGAGTTTGATCATTTTCAATTATTTCACCATATATTTCACCAGTGGTTATATCTGAGTAGGTTAATATATAGCAGTAATCTAAGCAGTATAAACTACCAAAATAATTGTTTTCTTTTTCGTTTAAAGAATTGGAGGTGATAACAGTACCTGATGAGATGACTTCGGTAATATCTCTTTTAACCATTCCTTTAGTCAATTTTGGATCTTCTAGTTGTTCACAAATAGCTACTTTGTAACCTTTTTTGATTAGTTTATCAATATAAATATCTACTGCATGATAAGGTACGCCACACATAGGAACTCGTTCATCTAAACCGGCATTTCTTCCAGTTAAAGTTAATTCTAATTCGTGGGATACTAATTCAGCATCTTCAAAAAACATTTCGTAAAAATCACCTAAACGATATAGAATAATTGTATCCATATTTTTTTCTTTTAATTCTACATAGTGAGCCATCATTGGAGCTAATTTATTTTTGTCTACTTCACTTAATTTCATATATATCACAACTTTCAGTTGTTATTATAGCAAAAAATAACTAGTAAAATCAAGAATAGTCAAGAAAAAAAGAGAATAATTCCCTTATTCATAGATTAATTGTGATAATGGCTTGATATTATAACCTTTGCTTTTTATGTAATCAATAATTAATGGTAATTCTTTAGTATTATCGATTATATAAATATTTCCTTTAGTTAAATTTTCTTTAATATTATAATAATTGCTAACTTTATCAATATAAATGGATAACATCTTAACGTTTGCGCAATTTTCTAGACTATCTTTTTCTTTTTTTAAGTGAATGCAATAAATTGATTTATTGTTAGATTTATTATTTATAATATTATTATTAATAATTAAATTATCTTTGGTATAGGTGCCATTATTACCGTAATTATATATTTCATTATTTTTTAGTTTGTCAACAATGCTTATATTATTATTTAAATAATTACTATCAATAAAAATATTTAGTTTTACGTTATATTTATCATTAATGGTTAGAATGTTATCAATCGTATTGCTATTATTTAAGATATAGATTAAAGAAATAGCATTTTCTTTAGTGTTTCCTTTAATAATATACTTATTATAGTTATTATAAATTGATATTTCAGGATAAATATCTTTATAAACAATTTCTGATTCATTGAAATAACCAATTTTCTTCATGTTTTTGTAACTGTTATCGATATCGATATATTTTCCTTTATTGCCAGGAATAATGGCGTCATTATCGATTGTGGCATTTGTAGGATTTACGTTATGATTAGTGCTATATTCTTTAATTTTAATCATTATTTCATCTTGATTTAAAGTAACATTTATTACTTTTTCAGTGTAGAAAAAGGTAAGACAAAAGATACAAAGCAGGCCAATTATTTTAATTATTTTCACGCTAACCACCAATAAAATATATGTTAGTAATTATTTACTTATACATTAAAATATGATAAGATTATGATAAATAGAGGTGTATAAAAGATGAATAATAAAGGGTTTACTTTAATTGAACTTCTAGCGGTAGTGGTAATATTATCAATGATTTCTTTAGTAGTGGTAGGTTCTATTAGTTCGTCATTAAATAGAAGGTCTACTAAGGAATGCGAGGAGCAGAAAGAACTTGCTAAGAACGCAGCCAAGATATATTTTTCTTTAAATAATGAAACGATTGTTACAATAAGTACATTGAAAAGTGGGGGGTATTTTAATGAAAAAAGTAAACTTGATAAATTAAAAAATGCCGATACGATAACCTTTTCAAATGCAGGTTATACTTTTACCGGCACGGGGACTTGCAAGTAAATTATAATTTGATATTTATTTTAGAAGTGTATATGGTTTTTAGAGAAGATTCAATTTCTTCTTTTTTCTTTTTATCAATTGTATTGTTTAAAAGCTCTAAATAATAATTAACTTTATCTAAAATGTTTTTTTCTTTATGGATCAAATATTTTTCATAATAGGCGTATAAAAGAATTTCTTTTGATTCTTCTAAATTATTTATTGATAATAGTAATTCAATCGATTTATCGAGATCTTTTTTAATGCCTAGAATACTACTTCCTTTTAAATAGAAAAGTACTACTAAATTATAGATATTCCAGTTGTTACGGTTTTTAATTGGAGCAGATGCCCCAATATTAAAATACTTGTAAGCTAATTCGAGATTTTTTTCAGTGCCAATACCATTATAATAATATAAACCTACTTTGTTACAAGCCCAACTTTCTTCTTCATTAGCACTTTTTAAGTAATATGATAGGGCTTTTTCATATTCTTTTTTACTCTCATATAATCTGCCTAAGTTGTTATAAGCATAGATATAATCTTTTTTAGCGGCCAATTCAAAATAATATTTAGCTTTATCTAAGTCTTTCTTTTTATCTTTGGTATAACCTTCAAAATAGCATAAACCAATGGTGTTTATGGCTGAAATACTATTTAATGATTTGGCTTTTTCTAAATATGTCCAGGCAAGATTTATATCTTCGCTATTTAAAGCTCCTATTTTCTGATTGATAATCATGTGTGCTAACATCCAATATGACGTTGGGTGATCATAACTAGCTGCTTTAGTAAAATAGTTATATGCTTCTTCATAACGAGGTTTACCTGTGATGTCACCATTATATTCAAGATTCCCCAGTTCATGCAAGGCATATGGATTATTATTGTCTGCTAATTTTTTTAGTGAAGGAATATAGCTGATACCTTCTTTAAAACGAATGGTTAGGTATTGTTTTAAATCATTAATAGAAATATTAGTGTTATATAATATTTCTTCGATAGTTTCATTAACTAATTCGGTTTCATATAGTGGCTGTTTCTTTTCTAAGACAATAAAGAATAAACATCTTATTAAATATAAATAGTAATTGTTTTTATTAAGATATGTTAGTAATTCTTTTTTTAATTTAGAACTAACATACAAATCATTTTTTGCATAAGTATGTAATTTATGACATAGTTCTTTTAAAGAATTGTTTTTATTTATTTCATTGATGTCTTTATATGAATAAATATAACCATCAATTATAGATAAAAGATTATTAACGATAGGAATCATTCTTTTTTTATCTAATTCATATTTTTTTTTAAATGTTAAATATATTTGCTTATATTCGTTACCAATGGCACGGTAACCAGTACAATAGTTGCCAACAGTTGAATCTGAAATATTGTCAATATCGAATATAGTGCAAAAAATTTCTGTTTGAATGGCACTGGATTTATTTATTGTTATTTTTTTGATTACATTGAAGAAATTTCCTAATGATAAATGTGCTTCATTATTATTTAATTTTATATAATTTTTCATTATATCACCAAATTAATAATACCATTATTACTGATTGTTTTCAATATTTTTTGTGGTATTCTTGTGGAAAAATTATATTTGTTGTGGAAATATATTAGTGGTAAAAATTAAAATACTTTTATATACTTTATATGAGAGGAGTTAAATGATGAAAAAATTACAAAATTATAAGTCAATGATAGTTTTACTTGGAGCGATTATTCTTGGTGGAATAGTTGGATTAATATGGGGAGAAGGAGCAAGCGTATTAAGTCCTTTTGGTGATTTATTTTTAAATATGTTACTAATCGTAGTTGTACCGTTAATATTTTTAACAATTACTAGTTCAATTTATAAGATGAAACAACCAAAAAGAATTGGTAAAATATTGGTAACAACTTTTATTGTTTTCCTATTTACCTCAGTGGTAGCGGTATTGGTTGGTGTTGTTAGTACTTATTCATTTAAATTAGTGGATACAAAAAATGGAGAACAAATTAAGGAAAGTTTAATTTTGGATGGGGAAGATGCAGCTGATAAAGCAGAATTAAATGTTTTAGAAAGAACTGTTGAAGCTGTTTCAGTTAATGACTTTGCTAAACTATTATCACGTGATAATATGATTGCTTTAATTGTTGTTTCAATTCTTGTTGGAATTGCAATGAGTATGTCTAAAGAAAAAGCAGAACCATTTTTCAATTTTATCGAATCTTCAACGGATGTTTTGATGAATTTTATTAAGATAATTATGTATTATGCGCCAATTGGTTTAGCTTGTTATTTTGCAGCAATGGTTGGAACATTTGGTGGAATGATAGCAGTTGGATATTTAAAGACATTTATTATCTATCTAGTTACTTCAATATTTTTCTACTTTGTTATCTATACTTTATTTGCATATATTAGTGCTGGTAAGTTAGGAGTAAAAAGATTTTGGAATAATATTATTCCATCAACACTCACATCTTTAGCAACTTGCTCATCAGCAGCATCAATGCCAGTTAATATTGAATGTACAAAGAAAATAGGCGTATCTGATGATATTGCGGAAACTACAGTTTCTCTTGGAACTAGCTTTCATAAAGATGGATCAGTATTGGGAAGCGTATTTAAGATAATGTTTTTAGTATATTTATTTAATGGTATGGGTGATATATCTATTCTAAAAATAATGGGAATAGCTTTAGTAGCAACATTATTAGTGACAGCTGTACCAGTAGGTGGTGGTACGATATCTGAGATGTTAATTATAACAATGCTTGGCTATCCGGTAGCGGCACTTCCGATTCTTACGATTATTGCTACGATTATTGATTCTCCAGCTACGGTATTAAACGTTGTTGGTGATAGTGCATCAGCAATGCTTACTAACAGATTTGTTGATGGTAAAAATTGGCTAAAAAAAGAAAAACATAGTTAGGAATTCCTAATTATGTTTTTTGTTGGTTATTTTGAACTTTCTTACAAAGTTTATGCTTACTTGTGGTTCTTTGTGCATTTTTTCAGTACATAGGATGTTAAAATATGTAACAAAATTAATAAAATCATTTTGCTTATCTGGAATTATTTCTAAATTGTTAGGAGTTAGACTGTTTGTTAGTTCACTTACTTTATTTAGGTATAACTGAAACTTTAAAAAAGATAATTCGCCATCAGTATCAAAATCAGTTTTTTGGGCAATTAATTGAATAACTTCATTGGGATTACTTATAAAACCAATATAGAAGTCGTATATTAACTTTGCTTTATTTTCAATATTATTGAGCCTTTTTAGGATTTTATTAACAAGTTTGTCATTTTTATTTTTTATAGCATTTATCATTTCGATAAAAAAACTATTGCGACGTTTTCTTCAAGCGGTGTATTGTCAATAGGATATAGTATCATCAGCTAACTTTAATTCATTTATATTTTCGGGTTCTTATAATAATTTCTTTATTTTGTCAATAAAAAACAAGCTATTGCTTGTTATCGTTTTCTTCAAATAATAATTTAAAATGAATTCCTAGACCATTAGCTATTTTTTCAACAGCATCTAGTGAAAAAGTTGAACCCATATGGATTGATTCGATTTCTCGAATATAGCCGTGAGAAAACTCTGAAGCATCAGCTAATTCTTGCTGTGTCATGCCTTTAGCTTGGCGATACTTCTTTATGTTTCTTCTGACTGTATCATAGATATTTTTGTTAGTGAATGCTTCTTTTGCCATAAGTTCACCTCTTGTCAAGTAAATTGTCTCACAATTGAAAATAAAAATATGTAGATAAATAGCATACATGATAAACGTTAATTCGACATTATTTTTGAATGAGATAACATATAATTTAATTGGGTGATAAAAATGGATAAATTATATATGGGGATAGATATTGGATCAATTTCTACAAAAGGAGTTATTATAGACGAATATGATAATATTTTAGCTAGTTGTTACATATATACAGAGGGAAATCCAATAAGAGCGGCAAAAGAAGTGATTCGTAATATGCGTGAAGAAGTAGATACTGATAATTATCAGGTAGTATCGGTAGGAACGACAGGATCGGCTAGAAAATTAATTGGAACACTACTTGGTGCCGAGACAATTAAAAATGAAATTACGGCACATGCGATTGGGACACTTAGATTTTATCCAGATGTTAGGACGATATTTGAAATTGGTGGACAAGATTCTAAGATAACCCTAGTTAGTAATGGAATAGTTACCGATTATGCAATGAATACCTTATGTGCAGCGGGAACTGGTGCGTTTATTAGTTCACTTGCTAAAAGATTAGGAGTTAGAATTGAAGATGTAGCGAGTGTTGCTTTAAGTAGTAAGAATAAAGTTAATATTGCAGCGAGATGCACAGTATTTGCTGAATCAGATTTGATTCATAAGATTCAAGCGGGATATAAGAAAGAAGATATTTTAGCAGGAGTATGTCGGGCAATTGCTACGAATTATATTAATAATGTTGCAAAAGGTAAGAAAATACAGGCGCCGATTGTTTTTAATGGTGGAGTTAGTAAAAATGCAGCTGTTGTAAAGGCCTTTGAAGACATTACTGGAGAAAAAATAATTGTCAATAAAAACTCTCATTTGATGGGAGCGTTTGGCATTGCTGTTATGGCAAGAAGTAGTGGAATTGAAAAGGTATTTGATTTTGATATTGATAATTATAAATTAGAGACAAAAATTGCTAGTTGTGGGAGATGTGCTAATAATTGTGAGATTGTTACTGTCTATAAAAATGATAATTTAATCGATCATTGGGGGAATAGGTGTGAACGTGGTAATGAAATAAAAAATGTGTAAAGAAAAGTAATTTAGTTGTCTAATTGCTTTTTTTTTAGTATAATTTAAATTAGAGAGTGATGTAAATGAAAGAGAGAGTTTTTAGTGCAATTATTATTCTTTTAATTCTTATTGGTTCATTAGTTATAAGTAGTAAATTATTTGGATTAGTAATGTTAATTGTTTCAATAATGGGTTTTAATGAACTCTTTAATATTAAGTATGAAGATAATTTAAAAAAAATGAAGATAATAAAAATGTTAGCTATTGTTAGTTTGATATTAATTACTTTAAATAATACATTTTATAAAATTAATATGAATATAACTATATTGTTACCATTATTATTATTAAGTATGCCAATTGTATTTTATAATGATAGTAAGATATATAATATAAATGATTGTTTATATACGTTAGGAATTGTTTATTTTTTAGGTTTATCATTTGGAAATATTATTTATCTTAGAAGTATCAATACGCCAATGTGTATTTTTATATTTATAATGGCTTTTATTACAGATACATATGCTTATATTGGAGGAAGTTTAGTTGGTAGACATAAATTAACTTCTATTTCACCCAAAAAGACAATTGAAGGTTCATTAATTGGTGTGATTATGGGTGTTATGGTAGGAGCAGTTTATTATTTTAATGTAATCGGTGGTCTTACAACGTTTCAAGTAGTTATTTTATGTTTAGTTTTATCCGTTTTATCAGAAATTGGAGATCTTATGTTTAGTAGTATTAAACGTTATTTTAATAAAAAAGATTATTCAAATTTAATTCCTGGACATGGAGGAATACTTGATAGATTTGATAGTGTTATTTATGTGTCTTTGGGATTATCACTAATATTAAGTATGATGTAGGGAGGAAATGATATGTTATCACTTATATGGTTTATATTAATTTTAGGTTCAATTGTTGCTATTCATGAATTTGGTCATTTTATCTTTGCTAAGATGTCAAATATTTATGTATATGAGTTTTCAATTGGTATGGGGAAGAAAATATTTGGTAAGAAGCGAAAAGGTGGAGAAACCGAGTTTTGCGTTAGGGCTATTCCTCTAGGCGGTTATGTTATGATAGCTGGAGAAGATGTTGAAGATAAAAAGATTCCAAAAGATAGACAGATGTGTAATAAAAGTTTTTGGAGAAGATTTTTAGTTTTATTTGCAGGTCCATTTAATAACTTTTTGTTTGCTTTTATTATTTTGTTTATAAGTGCTTTAATATATGGAGCAGTATCAATGAAACCAATCATTGGTAATGTTATAAATGATTATCCAGCATATGAAGCAGGAATTACTAGTGGTGATTTATTGTTATCAATTAATGGCGAAAAGGTAATTAGTTGGGATCAAGGCCTTGTAAAACTTCAGACTACTAAGGACGAAATGGTTACTTTTGAAATTAAAAAAGTAAATGGTGATGTAATTACTTACAAGATTAAACCAATGGAAGTAACTGATGAAGAAGGAAATATAAGTTATAAGTTTGGAATATCACCACAATATAAGAAGGAATATGGCTTTGGTAAGTCAATAAGTTATGCATTTACTAGAACAATTTCTTTATTTGGCAGTATGTTTGATACACTTAAGTATTTGTTTACTGGTAAAGTTGGGGTAAGTCAGCTATCAGGTCCAGTAGGAATATATTCTATAATTGATAAACAAGCGGAAGAAGGACTTGAAGCAGTACTATATTTGGTGGCATATTTATCTATAAATGTTGGAATTATTAATTTATTACCATTTCCAGCTTTTGATGGCGGTAGAATATTATTTTTGATTATTGAAAAGATATTTAAAAGACCGGTATCTAAGAAGGTAGAAAACATTATTCACTCAATTGGATTTATGTTAATAATTGCATTACTTATATATGTAACAATAATGGATATTGGAAGATTATTTTGAATAAAAAAATATAACTATTTAAGCAATAGTTATATTTTTTGCTTCTTTTTTAGGAATGTCGGCTTTAGGAAATGTAATTGTTAGAATACCATTAATATAATTGGCTTTTAAGTCTGTTTCTTTTTTCATACCAATATAAAAACTTCTTTTAATTTCACCATAAAATCTTTCTCTTCTGACGTAAGTGTTCGGTCCTGAAGATAAGTTGTTCTTTTCGGCACTAATTGATAAATAACCATTTTCATAATTAATTTTAATGTTATCTTTTTTTACTCCGGGGAGATCAATTTCTAAATAATATTTTCCTTCTTTTTCATAGATATCTGTTTTCATATATTCTTTATTTATGGGCATATTAAACATATCAAAATAGTCATTTAAATAATAATTTCTTTTCGGTAACATATAATCATCCTTTCAAGTGTAGTATTAACTAAAAAATGGAAAAAATACATAGAAAAATAATAATGTAAAGAGATGGAATAAAAGTATTAAAAAAGTAATTAATATGATATAATTATGGTGGGTGGTTCGATGTATAATAAAGCTATCTTAGTACTTGATGTGTTTGCTAAAAATGGATATGAGGCATATATTGTTGGTGGATATCCGAGAGACAAGATGTTAGGGATAGAAACGAATGATATCGATATATGTACAAATGCAAAGCCAAAAGAAATAATGGAAATATTTGATACTGATGGTATAAATGATATTAAATATGGTTCAGTTAGAGTAATATTTAAGAATGTTTTGTTTGATGTAACAACTTATAGAAAAGATATCAAATATGAAAAAAATCGTAAACCTATCAAGATTAAATATGTTAGAGAATTAAAAAAAGATTTGCTTAGAAGAGATTTTACAATTAATACAATGTGTATTGATAAAAATGGAAACTATCTTGATTTATTAAACGCTAAAGAAGATTTAGATAAAAGAATCATTAGAACAGTAGGTAATCCAAGGTATAGATTGAAAGAAGATTCTCTTAGAATACTTAGAGCAATTAGGTTTGCAACTTATCTTGATTTTGATATTGATGATAAAACGAAGTATTATATTAAAAAATATGCTTCATTACTTAAATATTTATCTTATTCAAGAAAAAAAGAAGAACTAGATAAGATATTTGCTAGTAAGAATAAAGCTAAAGGTATTAAGCTTATAATTGATTTAGGTCTCGATAAATATTTAGGAATAAAAAAATTAGATAAAGTTATTTTATGTGATGATATTATTGGTTTATGGAGCCAGATTGAATTTGATTTAGATTATCCTTTTTCGAAAATAGAAAAAGATAATATAAATAAAATTAGAAATATGCTTAATTTAGAAATAACTAGTTTATCGGTATATCAATATGGATTATATGTATCACAAGTAGTTGGTAGTATTAAAGGTATTAGTTATAAAAAGATAAGTAATATATATAAGAAGTTACCAATAACTTCATCAAAGGATATTAAGATAAAAGGTATGGATGTTGCTAATATACTTAATAAGAAGCCTGGTAATTACATTAAGAACATCATTAAAGATGTTGAAGAACAGATTGTACTTGGTAATATTGAAAATAATTATGAAGTATTAAGTGATTATATATTAGATAAATATGGAGGTTAGGTATGGGGTTATTTGATAGGATTAAAAATGTTTTTGGTGCTAAGGCAACAAAAGAAGTAAAAGAAGAAGTAAAAAACTATGATGAAGGACTAAAGAAAAGTCGTGAAGAGTTTGTTAGTCAATTAAGTAATTTATCTAAGAAATATAAAAATATATCGGAAGATTATTTTGAAGAATTAGAAAATATTTTAATTATGGCTGATATTGGAATTAATACTGTTATGAATTTTGTCGATAGACTTAGACATAGAGTTAAGAATGAAAAGATAACAGATAGCAGTGTATTAAAAGAAATTATTGTCGATGAACTTTTGATAATGTATGTTGGTAATAATATAATAGATAGTAAAATTCATATAGCAAGTAATGGCCCTACGGTTGTGTTGTTTGTTGGTGTCAATGGTGTTGGAAAGACTACTACAATAGGGAAATTAGCAACAATTTATAAGAACAAGGGTAAGAAAGTAATGCTTGTGGCTGGTGATACTTTTAGAGCTGGAGCAATAGAACAACTTGAAGAATGGGGCAAAAAAACTGATACGTTGGTTGTCAGTGGCGAGTCTAAAGATCCATCTTCAGTTATCTATGATGCTTTGGAAATGGCAACAAAAGAAAAGTATGATCTGGTATTGGTAGATACAGCAGGCAGACTTCAGAATAAGACAAATTTGATGGAAGAGTTATCAAAAATAAATAGAGTTATAAAAAAAATTATTCCTGATGCGCCACATGAAACACTTTTAGTAATTGATGCAACAACAGGTCAAAATGGAATTAGTCAGGCTAAATCATTTAAAGAAATAACGGATATTACGGGTATTGTTTTAACTAAATTAGATGGAACAGCTAAAGGAGGAATTGTTTTAGCAATTAAGGAAGAAGTAAATATTCCGGTTAAGTTTGTTGGATTAGGAGAAAGAGCAGATCAAATTGAAGCCTTTGATATAGAAAAATATATTTATGGATTATTTAAAGATTTATAAGGAGGAATTATGGATAAGAAAACAATTAAGATTTTTAGTATAGTTGTTTTACTTGTGGCATTAATTACTTTAGGATTATCAATCTTTTATAATAGAGCATTTATTTCATCTTGTATGCTTATGACATCATTATTCTTATTTAGTATTTGCTATTATTTAGGTGATAAGAAAAAAGGATTAATGTATACATTGTTTATATTTGGAGTACTTTTAATAGTTGCTTCATTATGCTATACATATTTGAGGTTAAGTTAATGGAAAAGCAAGAATATTTAGTTATTTTGTATGACTATTATAGTGAATTGTTGACCGATGTTCAGAGACAATATTTTGAGGAATATTATTTTGATAATTATTCATTATCAGAAATAAGTGAAAATGAAGATAAAAGCCGAAATGCAGTACATAAAAGTATTAAAAGCGTTCAAGCAAAATTATATGAGTATGAAGATAAGCTTAAGTTATATGAAAAAGATATGAAATTAAAGAAGATAATTGAAAAAATAGATAATAAAGAAATAAAAAAGGAATTAGAGGAGTTATTATGAGAGATAAATTACCAGTAGAACTTGAAAATTTAGAATTACCATTTGATCGTTTTAAAAAAAAGGAAGTATCTTATGGATATGTTAATTTTCTTTATTTATTGTCTTTAATAATTACGGTTAGTAGTGTTTTAGCTATTATTTTATTAACTAGAAAATAGGTGATATGATGAACAATAATGAGAGTTTTTTAGAAAAATATGGCGAAGATTTAACGGCAGAAAAATATATTACTAATCCAGCAATTGCTAGAGATAATGAGATTAAAGAATTAGTAATGGTTTTACTTAATCCAGAAAAGTCTGCTTGTTTGGTTGGTAAACCAGGTATTGGTAAGACGGCTATTGTTGAAGGCCTTGCTTATCGTATGCAAATCAATGATATGCCGAATGCTTTAAAGGGATATAAAGTGTATAAGATAAGTACGCCATCATTACTAGGGGTAACGGATGGAGAAAATAAAGTAATGCAACTTGTGAATGAAATAAAAAATAGGGATAAAATAATAGTATTTATCGATGAAATTCATATGCTTATGGGAGCAAGTGTATCAAATGGCCCAATGGATTTAGCAAATATGTTTAAAGAAGGATTAGGAAGAGGAACGGTTAAGTTGATTGGGGCAACAACGGTAGATGAATATGAGAGATATGTACTTAGAGATAAAGCATTTGTGAGAAGATTTGAACGAATTGATATAGCTGAACCAACACAAGAAATGTGTGTACAAATTCTTATGAGAACAATACCTAAGATTGAATATCAGACGGGTGTTAAACTTAATTATACAGATTTTATAAAAGAAAATATTTGTAAATTTATTGTCAATATGACAAGTGAATATAAGCGAGTATATGAAATATCTTCAAGGTATCCGGATATTTCGTTGAATTTACTTAGACAAGCTTATTCGGCTGCTTTATTTGATAATAGTTTGGAAGTTAAATTTAAACATATATATGAAGCAATAAAGAATACAAAAGCAGTATATCCTGACGTTATTAGAAAAGAGTTAATAGTTTTTAAAGATAAATTCAAAGATGAATTAACAGCTGAAGGAGTAGAGGTAGAAATACCAGAAGAAGCATAATATTAATATAGGTGATAAGTATGAAACTTAATGAATTATTTAAAGAAATAGATTATACCCTTTTAAAAGGGGATATGGATGAAATAGTAAATGATATTGTTTATGACTCTAGAAAAGCTAAAAATGGTGATTTATTTGTAGCTATTATTGGGGCAGAAGTAGATGGCCATGATTTTATTGATGATGCCATAAAAAATGGCGCAAAAGTAGTACTTGTATCAAAAAATATTGACGTATCGGGAAATGTTACAGTTATTAAGGTTGATAACACGAGAAAGATTTTATCTAAGTTATCATTGAGATTGTTTAGGTATCCTCAAAGTAAACTTAAAACAATAGCGATTACTGGTACAAAAGGAAAGACAACAACTAGTTTTATGATTAAACGAATTCTTGAAGAAGCAGGATATAAATGTGGTTTAATAGGTACTACTGGGGTATATATTGACGATAAGATGTATCCAGCTAAAAATACAACTCCAGAATCATATGAAACCATTAAGTATATGGATGAAATGGTTAAAAAGAAAATGAATTTTATGGTGATGGAGGTATCAAGTCAGGCTTTAAAGTATGATAGGGTAAATGATATTATATTTGATTATGGAGTGTTTACAAATTTAACACAAGATCATATTGGAGCAAACGAACATCCTGATATGGAAGATTATATTAAGAGTAAAGCTAAATTATTTAATCAATGTAATCATGGAATATTTAATTTAGATGATCAGCACTTTTATGATATGGTAAGTGGTGGTGATGCCAATATCAATACTTATGGATATGATGAAAGAGCAGATTTAAGAGCAACAAATTTAAAATTACTTAGAGAAAAAGGCTTTATTGGGATTGAACTTACTACCGATGGATTAGTAAAAGATACTTTTAAAATAAGTAGTCCTGGTAAATTTACTTCTTATAATGCAATGGCTGCTATTCTTACATGTAAATTAATTGGTATAGATGATAAATATATTAAAAAAGCTTTGGCGAATTTTCATGTTAAGGGAAGAGTAGAACCGGTTCATGTATCGGATGATTTTACATTACTGATTGATTATGCTCATAATGGTGTTAGTACTGAGAGCATTCTTAGTACGATTAAAGAGTATGATCCTGGTAGAATAGTAACAATCTTTGGTTGTGGTGGTAATAGAAGTAGAGATAGAAGATACGAAATGGGGGAAATGGCTGGAAAATATTCAGACTATTGTATCATAACTGAAGATAATAATCGTTATGAAGAGTTTGAAGATATTGCTAAGGATATCTTGGTTGGTATTAAAAAGACAAATTGTGAATACACAATTATTTCTGATAGAAAAGCAGCTATTAAATATGCAATTGAAAATGGTAAAAAAGGGGATATTATTATGCTTATTGGTAAAGGACATGAGGATTACAAGGAAATAAAAGGAAAAAGATATCCGTTTGATGAACGTGTAGTAATTAGAGAAATATTAGATGAATTAAAAAAATAACCTGTCATATTGACAGGTTTTTAACTATTTTTGATACATTCACTAATTATTTTTATATAATTGTTTTTTTCTACTTCATTGGATTTTTCCCAAACTAATTCAAATAAAACTCCTAATCCAATTAAAGCGTCTTCGTCTTTAAATTTGATTGTTGTTTCGATTGAATCTCTAATTTTTTCTTCATTATCATCTTTAAAATTATTGATGATATACTTTCTGATATCTATATTTTCCATATAATCCTCCAGTTATAATGTTTACTAAAGTAAAAAAAATATGCATATAATTAATTATATATATTTCTTAAAATATAATAGACTTTTTAAATATAATTTGATATAATTTAGATAGGAGGATAAATTATGAGTACAGTAATTATTGTTATCGTTGGTATATTACTTGTGTTGGTTTGCTATGTTATTTCAATATATAATAAGTTAGTTAATGCTAGAAATAAAGTAGAAAATCAATTTAGTCAAGTAGATATTCAATTAAAAAGAAGAGCAGATTTGATACCAAATCTAGTTGAAACAGTTAAAGGATATGCAAAACATGAAGAAGGCACATTTACTGCTGTTATCAAAGCTAGAAATAAAGCTGTTAATGCAGGAAGCGTAAATGAAAAAATTGAAGCAAATAATGAACTTACTGGAGCATTAAATAAGTTATTTGCTTTAGCGGAAGCTTATCCTGAACTTAAAGCCAATGAAAACTTTTTATCTTTACAAAATGATCTTAAAGATACTGAAGATAAGATTACTTATGCTAGACAATTTTATAATGATTCAGCTATGAATTTTAATAATTTGGTGCAAATGTTTCCATCAAATATAATAGCTAATATGTTTGGCTTTAATAAGTTTGAATACTTTAAGATTGATGAAAAAGAAAAAGAAGTACCTAAAGTAGAGTTTTAGACTTTAAACTCTTTTTCTTTAGGGGGATAATGTATGCAGATAGAAATAGATGATAATATTTATGATGTAGAAATAATAAAAAAAAATAATCGTAATACCTATATTAGAGTTAAAAATGGTAAGATTGTTGTAACTACTAATTATTTGGCTAGTAAAAGCAGTATTATAAAATTAATTAATGATAATAAAAAAAGTATTATTAAGATGATTAATACTGATACGAAGAAACAAGATAAGGAAGAGAAATTTTATTATTTTGGTAAATGTTATGATGTAATATATGGTTTTAATCAAGTAGAAATTAGTGGAAATAAAATATATGCACCAAATAAAGATAAATTAGATAAATATATTTTAAATGAAATAAAAAAAATATATAGTAATAGACTTGATTATTGGTATAATCAGTTTGAAGAAAAAATACCATATCCTAACTTAAAAATTAGAAAGATGACTAGTAGATGGGGAGTATGTAATATAAAGAATCATAATGTTACTTTAAATTATCAATTATCGCGATATGATATAACATGCTTAGATTATGTTATTGTACATGAACTTAGTCATTTTATACATCATAATCATCAGGAAGGATTTTGGACACTGGTAGGTAAATATTATCCTAAATATAAAGAAGCAAGAAAAATGTTAAAGGAATGATTTTATGAAAAGAAAATTATTATTTTTTATCTTATTATTTATTATTTCTCCAATATATGTATTTGCAGATCATATCTATAATGTTAAAATGGATATTTATTTGAATAAAGATGGATCAGCAGATATTACGGAAGTCTGGGATGCGAAAGCATCAGGTGGTAGTGAATGGTATAAACAATTATATAATTTAGGTAACCAAGAAATATCTAACTACACAGTATCAATGGACGGTTCTTTAATGAAGGAGAAAACTTGGAATGTTAATGAGTCACTAAGTCAAAAAAGTGGCTATTATGGAATAAATTATGTAGATGAAGGAATGGAACTATGTTTTGGTAAAGGAGATATGGATAGACATACGTTTACATTAAAATACACTTTATCTAATTATATTACTAATACGAAAGATGCACAGGTATTATATCAGACGTTATTACCTAATGCGACACTTGATTCTTTTACGGTAACAGTAAGTAGCTTTTATGAGTTTCCTGATACTTTAGATGTATGGGGATTTGGTGGACAATATTTGGCATATGTTGAAGGTGGCAAAATAAAACTTGATAGTGATGTGTATAGTTTAAATAACGATTATGTTGTTTTGCTTGCAAAGTTCCCTGTTGGAACATTTAATACTGATAATTATAATGGTGATTTTAGCAATTTTGATGACATTTTAAATAGAGCGCAAGATAATACTTATGAATATGATTATAATTATGGTCAACCAAAAAAAACTAAATTACAAGAAATTCTTTCTTTCTTGGGTGGATTACTAACATTTATTGTACCTGTTGGTTTTATTTTGTTAGCAATTTCTGTTGCAATAAAGAATGGTTATGGTTATAAAGATAATAAGACAATCGATAAGAAAAATACTCCAATGTTTAGAGATATACCTTGTAAAAAAGATATTTATTATGCCAATGCATTAATTAATTTAAATAATTTTGATTACAAAGAGACTAATATTTTTGGCGCTATTTTGTTAAAATGGATTAGACAAGGAAAGATTAGTTTTACAAGTGATACAACAGGAATATTTAATAAGGAAACTAGTGTGATAAATTTAACTTTAAATCCACAGTTTGACTTGCCACTTGAAAAAGAATTGTTTGATATAATGTATGAAGCTAGTAAAGATGGTTTACTTGAGTCAAAAGAACTTGAAAAATGGGCTAAGAAGCATTATGAAAAGTTTTTGAGTTTGTTTAAGAGAATAGGCGACACTAAAATTGATGAACTTAAGGCTAATCATCATATATATCGTCGTACTACAAAAGAAGAATGTAAGAAAATTAATGTTATGGATGATATGATATATAATGATAGTAAGGAATTATATGGTCTTAAATTGTTTTTAAAAGAGTTTTCTGATATGAAGAATAAAGAGGCTATTGAAGTAAAACTTTGGGATGAATATTTGATGTTTGCATATCTTTTTGGAATGGCTGATAAGGTTGCTAAACAATTTAAAAATTTATACCCAGAAATTATTGAAGAAATGCAAGCAAATAATATTGATTATGGAACTTTTGTCTATATCAATAATATATCAACATCAACTGTTCATGCAGCAAGTGCAGCAAGAACTGCAGCTGAAAACTACTCTGGTGGCGGTGGCGGCTTTTCTGTCGGCGGCGGAGGAGGAGGATCCTTCGGTGGCGGCGGAAGCATGGGCGGTCGTTAATGATGCAAAATGAAGCGAGGAAACTCGCTTTTTTTAAAACTATTAATAATGAATTAATCTGTGGATGATTAATTATAAGTTTATGTTTCTTTTTTTTTAGCAAAATGATATAATTGATTTAAGTGGTGGTAGTATGTTAATTACATCTGTTAGTAATGATAAAATAAAGGAATTAGTTAAATTAAAAGATAAGAAATATCGTGATTTAAATGATTTGTTTTTTATTGAGGGAAAAGATTTGTGCGACGAAGCCTATAAGAATGGCTTACTTAGAGAAATATATATTTTAGATGGTTATGATAATATATATGATGGTATACCTGTTTGTTATGTTAGTGATGAAGTTATGAAAAAGATTAGTGATATGGCTAGTTTTAGTCCATATTATGGAGTATGTTCTAAGATGACTTCTCATGAAATGGGAAATAGAGTTATTGTTTTAGATGATATTCAAGATCCTGGAAATTTAGGAACTATTATTAGAAGTGCAGTAGCTTTTGGATTTGATACGATTGTACTTGGCTTGGAATGTGTTGATTTATATAATCCTAAAGTAATTAGAAGTACAAAAGGAATGATATTTAACGTAAATATTATGACAGAGCATTTGACTTCTTTTCTTAAAGATGTTGATGATTATGTAATATATGGAACAGATGTAAAAGATGGCGTTGATATAAAAAGTGAAAATATTCCAACTAAAGTTATATTTATAATTGGAAATGAAGGAAGAGGAATAAGTAACGAAGTTAGAGAATTCTGTCAGAAATATATCTATATTGGTATGAGACCAGAATGTGAAAGCTTAAATGCAGGTGTATCGGCTTCGATTATTATGTATGAGGTGTTTAATAAATGAAGTATGTTTTGATTGGTAAGTTAGTTAATACTCATGGTTTAAAAGGCGAAGTTAGAATATTATCAGATTTTAAGTATAAGAATAAAGTTTTTATTCCTGATATGAAAATATATCTTGGCCGTGATAAAGTATGTGAAAAAATTACCGGTTATCGTCATCATAAAATCTTTGATATGATTACAATGGAAGGATATAATGATATTAATCAAGTATTGAAATATAAGGGTGATTATGTTTTTGTTAATAAGGATGATATTAAACTTGGTGAAAATGAATATTTGGATGAAGATATAATTGGATTAGATGTCTATGTTAATGATAGATATTTAGGTAAAGTTAGGAAAATTGAAAATCATAATGGAAATGAAATTCTTTTTGTACATGGTGAAAAAGATGTTTTAATTCCATATAATTTTGATATAATAGTAAGTATAAATTTAGAAAAAAAAGAAATTAGAGTTAAAGAAATAGCTGGTCTTTATTAGGAGGTATTATGAGGATAGATATTCTTACATTGTTTCCAGAAATGTTTGATGGCTTTTTAGAAACATCAATTATTAAAAGAGCAAGAGAAGATGGTTATGTTGATATTCAAGTACATAATTTTAGGGATTATTCTACTGACAAACATAATCGGGTAGATGACTATCCTTATGGTGGCGGAGCTGGTATGGTTTTGATGTGTGAGCCTATTTTTAATGCTATTGAGGCCATTAAAACTGATGAATCTATTGTTATTATGATGAGTCCAGCTGGTAAGGTTTTTAAGCAAGAAATGGCTTTAGATTTATCTCGACAAAAACATATTATTTTACTTTGTGGGCATTATGAGGGCTTTGACGAACGAATTAGAACAATTGTTGATATGGAAATTTCTATTGGCGATTATGTTTTAACAGGTGGAGAGATACCAGCAATGGCAATTACTGATGCGATTACAAGATTAATTCCCGGAGTGATATCTAGTAATAGTTTAGATAGTGAAAGTTTTAATGATGGTCTTTTGGATTATCCAAATTATACAAGACCTGAAGAGTTTAGAGGTATGAGAGTACCAGAAGTATTATTATCAGGACATCATAAGAATATAGAAAAATATAGACAAGATGAAAGAATAAGAAGAACAAATGAAGTTAGAAGTGATTTGACAGGGGGAAATAGTCATGAATGATAAGAGTTATTACGTATCTAAAACAAAAAAGAAAAGAGAAACTAGATATTTAGAACTTGAAAAATTAGATGGCTATAAAGTTAATCCTAAAGTTAAAGAAGAAGGAGCAATTGGGGTTAGTCAAATTATTTTTGTTAATGATGATATTAGTGAAAAAATTATTCGAAAAAAAATTGAAAAGAAAATTGAATATTTGCTTAATCAACTTAAATTAATTGATACTGATGATGATGGTAGTGATGATGATATAAAAAGGTCTTTAATGGAAGCAGAAAAGTTAAGAATGCAAATTATTAATAAATATGTTAAATATTTAGGAAATACATATCAAAGTTTAACACTTAGCAAGATACAGGTAATTGTTGATAGTTTACGATATAAATTATATGAAAAAGAAATAAGAAAACAAGTTTATTATTTTGATGATTATGAGGAAAAGAAAGAAAGTAGAAGAGGACGCTAATTTCTTTTTCTTTAGATTTAAATTCGACATTTTTTTTGATATCTTTAAGGTATATTATATTTGGTGATGAAATGAAAAAGATATTAAAGGGAATATTAGTACCAGTAATAGTGGCTAGTTTGTTTGGGTATGTTGGAGGTAAATTTGTATATAAAACATATCGTGATAATTTATATGATTCTTTAACTAGTAGTAGACTTTATTTGGTGGAAAATGGGGCATATGCAGATATTGAAACGATGCGCGAAGAGAATAGTAACAATAATTATGTCTACTATAAAGATCAAGATAAATATAAGAGTGTTGTAGGTATTACTAAGGATTATAGCAATGTTGAGAAGATTAAAAGTTTATATAGTGATAAATTGTCAGTGATAGAATATTATGTGGCTAACAATATTATAGATAGTAAACAAGATGAATATGAAAAAATGCTTACAGATGCTGATAGTGTATATCAAGTTAAGGAGGCGGTTGATAATATTTTAAATCTTTATCGAAGTGATGATAGTATTAGACTAATTGCCATCAATTAGTCTTTTATTTTATATATATTTGTGATAAAATTAGATTGGTGATGTGAGATGGTTTATTTAGATTATTCAGCGACAACTCCTGTAGATGACAGAGTATTGGAAACTTTTAGTAAGGTATGTCGTGAATATCCTGGAAATAGTAATTCACTTCATAGTCTTGGAATAAAGTCAAAGCAACTTGAAGATTATGCAACGGAAAATATTGCTAAGATGTTAAATGTTAAACCTAGCGAAGTGATATACACAAGTGGAGCAAGTGAATCAAATAATACAGCTATCAAAGGAATATGTTTAAAATATCAAAATAGAGGTAAACATATTATTACGACTTATTTAGAGCATTCTTCAGTTATTGCACCATTAAACTATTTAACAAATTTAGGATTTGAAGTTGATTTTGTTAAGATTGATGATAATGGCTTAGTTGATTTGAATGATTTAAAAAGATTACTTCGTGATGATACAGTATTAGTTAGTATATGTATGGTTGATAGTGAAATTGGACTTAAAC
Organism: uncultured Clostridia bacterium; assembly: GCA_946619755.1. Classification (GTDB taxonomy): domain Bacteria; phylum Bacillota_I; class Bacilli_A; order RF39; family UBA660; genus RUG705. The sequence goes on along the minus strand of CAMOMI010000001.1, from coordinate 68,509 downwards.
AACCAATTAAAGAAATTGCTAATATTTTAAAAAATTATCCAAAGTGTTTCTTTCATGTTGACTGTACTCAAGCGTTGGGAAAGATACCTGTTGATTTATCATGCGTTGATCTTGCTAGTATGTCAGGTCATAAGATATATGGTATGAAGGGAATTGGATTATTAATAAAAAAAGAAAATGTACAAATTGAACCACTTATTCATGGTGGTAAAAGTACAACAGCATTTAGAAGTGGCACACCAGCTTTACCTTTAATTGTATCACTTATGAAAGCAATGGAATTGATTTTACCAAATGTTGATAAAAATTTAGAATATATTAGTAAATTAAATAAAAAAGTCTGTGATAAATTAAAAGAATATCCTTTAGTGCATATTAATAGTACTGAAAATAGTATGCCACATACGATTAATTTTAGTTTAAGAAAAATCAAACCAGAAACATTCTTACATGCACTTGATAGTAATGATATATATATATCTACCAAGAGTGCTTGTTCAAGTACTAATAGTAAATCAAATAGTGTCTATGCATTAACTAAAGATGAAGAATTATCTAATCATAGTTTAAGGATTAGTTTGTCATATAAGACGACAGAAGAAGAAATTAATAAGTTCTTCCAAGTATTTGATGAATGGTATAAAAAGTTAGATATGTAGGTGAATTATGAAAATTATTAAAATTGGAGCTATATGGTGTCCGGGTTGTTTGGTTATGAAGAAAGTGTGGAAAAATATAAATGCGTCATATGATAATCTTCTCATTGAAGAGTTAGATTATGATATGGATAGTGATGAAGTAAGTAAATATAATCCTGGAAAGGTATTGCCAGTAGTAATTTTCTTAGATAAAGATGGCAATGAACTTGAAAGATTAGTTGGCGAACAGACTGAGAAAACTTTATGTGATAGGATAGATAAATATGAAGAAGATTAGTAAATTATTATTAGTATTTATTATATTTATTGCAAATATTTCTTTGGTATTAGCTGATAGTGATAAGAATTTAGTTAATATTTACTTGTTTCATTCAAATACTTGTCCACATTGTAAAGACGAGATTAAGTTTTTAAATCAAGTTAAGAATAATCACGATAATGTTAGGATATATATGTATGAAATTGGTGATGATGATAATTTAAAGATGCTTAATGCTGTGGCAGAATTATATGATACACCAGTTAGTGGGACACCATTTACAGTAATTGGAGATAAATACTTTAAAGGATTTAGTTATGAAAGTTATCATGAGAGATTTATGGCAGCTATAGAGTATTATTCTGATAATGGTTATACCGATAGAGTTGGTGAATATATTGGAGGAATAGAACTTCCAACTTATCAAATAAAAACTGATACCACTGAAAATGATAATCAGTCAGTTGATGATTATATTGAAGAAAAGACAAATCGCAAGATAAACATCTTTAAAAATGAAGTTAATTTAAAAAATATGACTTTGCCAGTTATAGCAATTTTAATTGGTTTAGTTGATGGATTTAATCCTTGCGCAATGTGGGTTTTGTTATTTCTTATTAGTATGTTAATTGGTATGAAAGATAGAAAAAGAATGTGGATATTAGGTCTTACGTTCTTATTGACTTCGGCTTTAGTATATTTATTATTTATGGTTGCTTGGTTAAATGCTGCTACAATGTTGCTTGCTATAAAATGGGTTAGATTGATTATTGGACTTATTGCTGTTTTTGGAGCAATTATTAATCTATCTAGTTATATTCGACATCGCAAGGATAATGGATGTGATGTTATTGATGATAAAAAGCGAAGTAAAATATTTAATAAAATTAAGAAGTTTACACATGAGAAAAACTTTATATTAGCAATGATTGGGGTAATGACTTTGGCATTATCGGTTAATGTTGTAGAACTTGCGTGTTCGGCAGGATTACCTGTGATGTTTATTGAAATACTATCTCTTAATAATCCTACGGTTATTGAGAAAGTTATTTATATTGCTTTATATATGATATTTTTCTTATTAGATGATTTAATTGTTTTCTTTGTGGCAATGAGAACGATGGAATTAACAGGCTTTTCAACTAAATATGGTAAGTTATCTAAATTAGTTGGAGGAATATTATTACTTGGAATTGGAATACTATTAATTTTTAAACCAGAATGGTTAATGTTTAATTTTTAAAACTACCGATTGGTAGTTTTTTTATTTTTTTTTTACAAAATAATAAAAAAGGGTTGACAAATTAATTTGTTTTTAATAAAATGTTATTAACAAGAGAAGATACTTGTTATAATTTTAAAAGATGTTTTTAACAAAATGATAAAAAGTCTTCTCTTTAAATATATTTAATGTTATTAATAAAATGTTAATAAGAAAGGAATGGTAATATGAAAACATTTAATAATGATATTGAAAAATTAACTGGAGTAAAGGAATTGTTAATTACAATTGATATGGTTAATGGTTTTGCGAAAGAAGGAAATTTAGCAGCGCCATCTATTATGAGAGTAGTACCTAGACAAATAGAATTACTTGATGAAGCAATTAATAATAACGAAACAGGAATGATATTTATTAGAGATAGTCATCCAATTGATGCTGTAGAGTTTAAAACATATGGAGTTCATTGTATTGAAGGAACAAAAGAAACGGAAGTAATTGATGAACTTAAAAAGTATGAACGCTATGCACTTCATTATTTAAAAAATAGTACTAATTTAATGTTTGCTTTAGGACTTCAACAAGATTTAATAAGATTTTATAATTTGGAAAGAATAAGATTAATGGGTTGTTTATCAGAAGTATGTGTTTTAAATGGAGCAATTGGATTAAAAACATTTTTTGATCAAATAAACAAAGATGTTTGTGTAGCTGTACATAGTGATGCAATTGATACATTTAATGCACCTTTGCATAATGCTGATGCTGTTACTGAAGAGGCACTTGCTAGAATGCAAGCAAATGGAATTAAAATATTAGGAAAGAAGAGATAAATATGGAATTATATAATGGTTATCAACGATTAGCTAGAAATTATACATTGTTATCAGATGAGTATGAATTTACAATGGCTCAAGGATATTATTTAAATGGAAAAGATAGTAACGAAGCTGTTTTTGATGTCTTTTTTAGAAAGGTTCCTAATGAAGGCGGATATGCAATTATGGCGGGTCTTGATAAAATAATTTCTTATATTGAAAATCTTAGATTTGGAGAAGTTGAACTTGCTTATTTTAGAAGAAATGGTTATTCAGAAGAATTTATTAATTATTTAAAGAATTTTAAGTTTAGTGGTGATATATATGCGATACCTGATGGAACACCAGTATTTCCTAACGAACCACTTATAACAGTTAAGGCGCCACTTATTGAAGCACAGATTGTTGAAACGGCTATTTTAAGTATGATTAATGGGGCTATGGAACATGCAACTGGTGCTAGAAGAATAATTGAAGCTGTTCCAAAAGGTGTTGGTGTAATGGAATTTGGGGCAAGAAGAGCTGATGGTAGTGAAGCGGCAATTGATTCATCAATTTATGGTATTATGGCTGGTTGTGTTGGAACTAGTAATATGATTGCAGCTGATATGTTAAATATTAAAGCACTTGGAACAATGGCTCATAGTTTTATTGAATCTTATGAAACTGAATTAGAAGCTTTCTTAGCATATGCTAAGATATATCCAAATAATTGCATACTGCTTGTTGATACAATTGATACTTTAAGAAGTGGAGTGCCTAATGCGATTAAGACATTTAAATATATGCAAGATAGTGGAATGAATACTGATCATATTGGAATTAGAATTGATTCTGGAGATTTAGCTTATTTATCTATAGAGGCTAGAAAAATGTTGGATGCGGCAGAATTTCCACAAGCAAAGATATGTTTAAGTAATGGGCTTACTGATAAGACAATTAAATCATTAATAATGCAAGGTGCTAAATTTGATAGCTTAGGGGTAGGTGATAATATTTCTAAACCAGATGGTCGAATGGGTTGTGTGTATAAAGAAGTAGGATTAAATGAAAATGGTTATTGGGTTCCAAAAATAAAATTAAGTAATGATGCAATTAAAATAGTTAATCCTGATTTTAAGATTTTATATCGTGCATATGATAAAGATACAGGATTTGCTTTAGCTGATATTATGACAAGACAAAATGAAAAAATTAATAAAGATAAATTATTAATTGTGAGTCCTACGGATATGTTAAAAAGAACAATAATTAGTAATTTTGAATTGGTTAGGTTGCAAAAACCAATATTTATAAGAGGTAAACTTGTATATAGTGATCCACAAATAATGGAAAAACAGAGATATTGTGATAGACAAATGGCTACTTTATATCCAGAAATAAAAAGAATTGAAAAGCCTCATGGATATTATGTAGATGGTACAGAAGAATATGTCAAATTTAAAAATGAGATGATTATGAATGTTAAGAAATTAGTAAGAAAAATATAGATGACAAATATGATAAAACAAATAGGCAATTTAATTGCAATAATAATGTAAAAGTTAGAAAAAATAGTTGGAAGTGATGTTATGAAACAAGAGATAATTAAAGCCTTGGAAGAATATAAGACAATATGTATGACAAGGCAAGTTGATAATAAATTCTTATCAATTGAGGCATATTTATGTGAGTTAAATAATGGTGAAGTAATACGAAGAGAAAAAATACTTAAGAACAAAAAAGATGGCAGTGCAGTAGTTGTCTATCCGGTTACTAATGATGGAAAGGTTATTATTGCAATCGAACCTAGAGTTTTTACTAAAGGAACGGTTGGAATAGGCCTTCCGGCAGGGTATATTGAACAAGGTGAAGAACCGATAGATGCTGCAAAGAGAGAACTATTGGAAGAGACAGGTTATGCAAGTGATAATTTAATTCATGTTGGTTCATTTTATCAAGATCAAGGATGTTCATCGGCGTTTAATCATTACTTTTTAGCACTTGATTGTAAAAAAGTAGGAGAACAAAAACTAGATGCAAGTGAATATATTAAGTATGTGTTAGTTGATAAAGATGAATTAGAAGAGCTACTTATTGGAGGCTATATAACTGGTCTTAATTCAGCATATTTAATTGAAAAAGAAAAAACATATGTAAGGAGAAGAAATAATGTTTAATGTAGAGAAAGTAACAAATGAAATTATAGAATTTATTAGAAATTATTATGAAAAATATAATTTAAAAGGAGCGGTAATTGGAATATCTGGAGGAAAGGATTCAGGAGTTGTAGCTGGATTGTTTGCTAAGGCATTAGGGCCAGAAAATGTGGTTGGTATTTGGATGCCATGTCATTCTAAAGAAGAAGATTATGAAAATGCTAAGTTGGTGGCTGATCACTTTGGATTTGAATTAAAAGACTTTGATTTAACTAATTTTTATGATGAATATGTTAAACAAATAAAAAGCAATAATTTAGTTGATGATGATAATTTAGTTGATGCTAATATCAATATTAAACCAAGGCTTAGAATGAGTACTTTATATTATTATGCAGCAATGTTATCAAGTATTAAAAAAGGAGTATATATTGTTCCTGGTACTAGTAATAAATGTGAATTATATGTTGGATATTTTACTAAAGGTGGAGATAATGTCAGTGATATACAAATATTTGCTGATTTGACTGTCGATGAAGTAATTCAAGTAGGTGAATACATTGGAGTACCTGATAGCGTAATCCATAAAACTCCAGATGATGGCTTATCTGGTAAGACTGATGAAGAAAAATTAGGGGTTAAATATAGTGAAATTGCAGAAGTTATTAAAAATCCTGGTAATCCTAATGTAAGCAAAGAAAGTAAAGATAAGATAAAAAAATTACATCGTAGTAATTTACATAAGTTTAATGTCGCTACTTATAGGATAATTAATGAATAAGATAAGAAAATCACTAGCTTGTCCTAAATGTAAGACGAGTGGAAGTGATATTGAAATATCAAAAAAAGATGATTATAAAAAATATGAATATGAAGGTATTACGGGATTCGATATTAAAAGAACATATAAATGTCATTGCACAAAATGCGAAAATTATTATGAAATTGATTATGGACGAGCAAAATTAAGAAAGTATGATCCGCCAATATGTGATACTTGTGTTAATGATGTGTTTAAATATGTATCATATGAAAGTGAATTTGATAGATCTTATGTAATTGTTGATGTTAATAATGTGCCAATGATAATTATGGATGATGATATATATCCAATAATTATTTATCGTAATGAAAAAGATGAATTAATTAATAATCATGAAAAAGCAAAAAGATTAGTTAATAACATTTGGATGAATAGATATAGATAAGGTGATAACGATGAGATTAGGAATATATATTGGTAGCTTTAATCCAGTGCATATTGGGCATTTGGATGTGGTTAATTATTTACTTATCAACAACTATGTTGACAGAGTATTAATTGTACCAACATTAGCTTATTGGAATAAAGATAATTTAATTGATATTAAACATCGCATTAATATGTTAAAATTCTTTGAAAACGATAAAATTAAAGTGGATGAAGAACACAATGGATATGCATATACTTATCAGTTAATGAGAGCATTAAGGAAAGATTATAGTGATGAATTATATTTAATAATTGGGGCTGATAATGTTATTGATTTTGATAAGTGGAAAGAATATCAAGAATTACTTGGATATAAAATAATTGTTATGAATAGAGATGATATTGATATTAATAAATATATACAAAAATATCATAGCAATAATTTTATTGTTATAGATGGCTATAAATATATAGATATATCATCTAGTGAAATTAGAGATAATTTAGATAGTAGGTATTTGGATAGGAAAGTATTAAAGTATATTAAAGATAATAATTTATATAGGTAGGAAGTGATTATATGAAGAGTTTGCAAGTTGTTACACCACATATGGAATGTATATTTAATTGTCCATTTTGCATAGCAAAAGGACATAGGCATAATAATATTTTTATTAATAACTATAATCTTAATTTTGATTTGTGGAAAAGCAATTTGATTAAGGTAATTAAATCTAATGATGATTTAAAATATATAGTAATTACTGGGACTAATGAGCCAATGCAATCCAAAGATTGTGTTAGTAATATTATTGATATAGTTAGAAAAACTGATAAAGATATTCAAATAGAATTGCAGACTCATTATTATAAAACTGATGAAATATATGATAGAATAGATGTAGTAGCTTATTCAATATCTGATATTAGGTTATTGGATAAAATAAAACCAATGGGTAAGATTCAAAGATATGTTTTGATTATGACTGATAGTTATAATAATTATAGTTTAACTAAGATACTAGAACTTATTCCTAAGACTGTTAAACAAGTTACATTTAAGAAATTAATAGATAGTAATGGTGTAAATAAAGAAATAGATGATTATATACAGAAGCATAGTATAAATACTGAAACTTTAAATAAATTAAAAAAAGATATAGATGAATATCATGGTAATATATCAATTAGGCTGGATTTAGAATGTATGAAATGTGAAGGCAGATATAAAATATTTAGAGAAGATGGAATGGTATATGATAATTGGGAAGATTAATACTAATACATATATTTAAGGAGTGATATTGTGATAAAAAATATTAAATTATTTATCAATAATAATGATCAATCAATTAGATTAGCTAAATTAGTTAGAGATAGTTTTATTGGAAATGGTTTTATAATATCAGATAATTCATTTGATTTGGGAATTGCTATTGGTGGTGATGGTTCATTTATTAGAATGGTTAGAAATAGTAATTTTGATGAATGTCCTTATTATGTTGGCATTAATGCTGGGACTTTAGGCTTTCTACAAGAAGCAAATGAGCATGAAATTAATAGATTAATTAGAGCTATTCAGAATGGTGAATATAAATTGGATGAGATATATATTCAAGAAACAGTGATAAATCATAATGATAAAGAAGATAGAATATATTCTTTGAATGAAATAATAATTAGGGATGCTAATTTGAAAACAGCTAAATTAGATGTATTTGTTGATAATGACTTATTAGAAGTATTTACAGGGGATGGATTATTAATATCATCAACGATTGGATCAACTGGACATAATTTAAGTTATGGTGGAAGTATTGTTTATAGTGATTTACCAACACTTCAAATTACACCACTTGCACCAATTAATTCAAAAGCATATACTAATTTAGTTACTTCAATAATTATTCCTAGAAATAAAGATATTATGATAATACCTTCTGGATATACAAGTGATATGATGTTAACAATTGATGGTGAACATAGTACTTTTAATAATGTAGGTAGTATTGATACTTATATAAGAGATAAAAAGATTAAATGTTTAAGATTTAGAGATTCTAACTTTAGTAGGAAAGTGAACGAAAAATTGCTTTCAAAGTAATTTTTTGATATAATTTACTTGGTGGTAGTATGAAAAAAGAGTATCTTAGTGAAGCTGATTTTTTAGCTAATTATAATGTTAATAAATATAAGCAATTATCACTTAGTACAGATATATTACTTTTTAGTGTTTCAGAAGAAAGTACAGGTAATTATCGAAAAAATAGTGAGAAAAAAATGTCTGTTTTACTTATTAAAAGACATAATTATCCATATAAGGATATGTGGTGTTTGCCTGGAGGATTTATAAATCCTGAGACAGAAACTTTGGATGATTGTACGAAAAGAATTTTAAAAAATGAAACTAATTTATCTAATATTTATTTGGAACAATTATATACGTATGATGCAATAGATAGAGATCCTAGATGTAGAGTTTTATCTACTACTTATATGGCATTAGTTGATAAAAACAGATTGGATGATAAGGTAAATGAAAATGCTTGTTGGTTTGATATTACTTTGTATAAGGATGATGGCAAAGAAATTGTGGTTGTTTTGGATAATGGAAAGAATACAATAAAATTTAGTATAACAAAAGTACTTAGAGAATTAACTACAGATAGATATACATTTAAGATTAAGGAAAATAAAGATTTGGCATTTGATCATCCATTAGCAATCGTGGCTGGAATTGAACGTCTTAGAAATAAGTTGAATTATACAGATATAGTATTTAATATGATGCCAGAATATTTTACTTTAGGAGAACTTCAACAAGTATATGAAGTAATTTTAGGTAAAAAATTATTAGATCCTGCATTTAGAAGAATAATTGCAGATAAGGTAGAAAAAACTGATAAAATGAAAACTGGTGGAGGACATAGACCATCTTATATGTTTAGATATAAAAGTAAAAAAAATTGATTGTTATCAGTTTTTTTTGTTATAATATTTTTAGGAGATATTATAATATATGGAAGAAGAAAAATTAAAATTAATTGATGAAGATGGTAATGAGTTAGAATATAGAATACTTAGTATGTTTATTTATAATAATAAAAATTATATTGTATATACGGATGATACTTATGAAGCTGATAATTTAAATACTTATGCGTCAATATTTGATCCAGATGATGATACAGTCTGGGAAGAATTAACTACAGATGAAGAGTGGGATATTGTAAAAAAAATACTTGTTGAATTGGAGGACAAGTGATATGGGCAGTGAATTACATGAAATAATTAAATTAATTGATTTATTTGGTATTTATTTTGTTGTAGTACCATATTTGGCGAATCGATTTGGTCACTATTTTAGAATAAAAAAGATATATAATCATAAAAAGATTATTAAAGTAAGTGTTCCACCTAAATATAAAAAAAAGTATGATAATATTGAATTAAATAAAATAAATAATAAGACGTTTAAAGAAGTAGCACTTGAATTTTCTAAAGTGTTGATAGAACATTTTCCTGAGGAAGCTTTAACTAATTTTTATAATAATCTTAATGAATTAACGATTAAAAATAATAAATTAATTGTGTTAATTGGCGCAGGTGGTTGTTATGCACCATTAAATAATTCAATAACTATATCTGATTTTGATGCAATTTATCACGAATTATTCCATATGGCTAGTAGATTATATAGTAAAGTGGATGGGGTTTCATATGTCGGTTTTAAGCAAAGAAGTACAAAACTATCCAAGATAACCTATAATGGGATTGGAACTGGGCTTAATGAAGGATATACAGAGGTATTGACGTATAGATATTTTAAAAGCAAAACATACAGTTCATATGAATTTGAAACCGATATTGCAAGAAAACTAGAAACGATTATAGGAACTGATAAAATGACCGAGTTATATTTGAAAGGTGATTTGTCAGGTCTTATTAATGAATTAAAAAAATATATGCCAGAAGATGAAATTATAAAATTTATTACAAGAATAGATTTAATTAATGCATATGAAATTAAACATAAAAGTATAATTGTAAGAGAAAGTATTTTTGATATATATGAATTCTTGCTAAAAGTAAATGCTCTAAAATTGAAGAAACAATATGATGAAGGATTAATTGATATAAGTACATTTAAGAATTTATCTAATGATTATCTAAAGACATTTGAAGATAGGGTATATGTCTCATTAAATGAATATGAGTTAAAAAATATTAAAGAAATGTATGAGATTATTTTAAAGGATATAAATGCTCCTGGATATATTGAGAATCATTCTAATAGTAAATAATATTTGTAGATTTGACTAAAGGTAGGTAATGTGTTAAAATATTATCTGCCTTTTCTAATTGGGTTATATTTAATTTGACAAAATTAGACATATATTTTATAATTAAACTAGAGGTGATGTGTATGTATAATGATAAGATTGCACTTACCATGCAGGATATTCTTGATAAAGATTTTAAGATTGATGCTAGAGGTTATAGGATGCAAGAAGTTGATCAATTCTTAGATATTATTATTCGTGATTATAATGAATACAATAATATTATAAAAAGACTTAGTCAAGAGAATAAAACGTTAAATGATGAAAATGATTCATTAAAACAAGAAGTACGTAGTTTAAAATCAAGTATTGAAACAGTTAAAGGTGGAGAGAAAGAAATTACTAATGTTGATTTACTTAGAAGAATAAGTCAACTAGAAAAAGTAATACTTGGACATGAACAATAAAATTATCTAGACAAACGCTGAGTAGTAATACTTAGAGGAAAGTCCACACTCACACTATCTGTGATGATAGTAGTGTTTGCGCTTAGGGAAAAAATAACCTATGGGAGGCTTCGGCCTTACGGCATCTGTCTATTCTAAGGCTATGCTATGGATAGATGGGTATAAAGTGCCACAGTGACGATGCTATTTAGAAATGAATAGAGTGAAACGCGGTAAACCCCACAAGTGAGAAACCCAAATTTTGGTAGGGGAACTATCTTAGGAGAATAAGAATCTGTGAGATGGATAGCTATGCTATAGATAAATGTTTGTCGCCTTTTTTAGGTACAGAATGTGGCTTATAAGATAATTTTATTTTATTTTTTTAAGGAAGAGGAATATGAAAGATATAGGATTGAAATTAAAAGAAAAAAGGGAAGAGAATGGTGTCTCGATCGAAGAAGCGGCTGAAGACTTAAAGATGAGACCTAGTCAAATTGAAAGTTTAGAAAGTGGTAAGCGTGAAAATTTTAAAGATGTAATGACTTTAAAATATTTTATTCGAGATTATGCGAAATATTTGGGACTTGATGGTGAGAAAATAATTGATGAGTTTAATGAATATTTATTTGATTTTACGTCTAAGATACCTGTTAATGATATTGAAAAGGCTAAGGAAACTAATAAAAGTAAAAAAGAGGTAGTATCTCCTTATACGAAAGTTAGTAATAATGGTAACAATATAAAAATGTTTATTATTTCATTGATAATTGTTGCAGTGCTTATAGTAGTTGGGTATTTAATAGTAAGTGAGATTAAAGGAAATGATTTTCAAGATAATAATACAACTTATATTATTAGGAGGTAGAAATGAATGCAGCTAATAAAATAACAATGTCAAGAATTTTTTTATCAATTGTTATATTGTTTATATTGTTATTTCCATGGCATCAAATCGGTGTCGAGATACCAACATATATTGTTAATGGAAGTATGACAATTGATTTAAGATATGTAATTGCTGGTGTTTTGTTTATTATTGCATCAATTACTGATTTTATTGATGGTAAGGTAGCTAGAAAATATAATATGGTAACTGATTTTGGCAAAATGATTGATGCTATTAGTGATAAACTATTAACTAATACACTTATTGTTGTATTAGCAGCTGAGAATATGGTACATCCAGTTATTGCCGTAATTATTATAGGAAGAGATATTATTGTTGATTCAATCAAGATGTTAATTGGTAATAAGGGAAAGGCAGTAGCTGCTATTTCAGTAGCTAAATATAAGACTGCTTCACTTATGGTTGGTTTAACATTAAAACTATTTTATGATTTACCATTTTCATTAATATCAATTAGAATATCAGATTATCTATTAATATTAGCAAGCGTGTTAGCAATATTATCTGGAGCGAAATATTATATGATGGCAAGAGAATACATAATTGACAAATAGAGTATTATAATAGTACTCTTTTTTTATTACTATATAGTAAATAAAAGAAAAAATCTGTCAAATTAGCAATTTTTCTACTATTTTTATTTACTATAAACAAGTTGATATGATAAAATTATATTAGTTTATAATAGGATGAGAGTGGTATTTATGAGAAAGGTTTATTATGTATCAATTTTAATTGTTATTTTAATAGTTAGTTTTCTTGGAATAACTTACTCTTTTGAGTATGATAATGATGGGAATTATAGTTTTGAACTTATTGGACCTGAAAATTTATATATTGATGTTGATAATGATTATCAAGAATATGGTATAAAAGTTTTATATAATGGTACTGATGTTAGTAATAGAGTTAATATTGATACTAGTCAAGTAGATACTTCAAAACTAGGAGAATATAAAGTTAAATATCAAATTGCTGATGAATATGTATATCGTAATGTTATTGTTATTGATAAAGTAGCACCGGTTATTAAGTTAAATGGTGGAGAAGAAGTATTTATTTTACTTGGTGGAAAATATAATGAGTCAGGCTATGTAGTAACAGATAATTATGATACCAATTTAGAAAAAGAAGTAAAAGTATCGGGAAATGTTGATACGAATAAAGAAGGAGAATATATACTTACTTATAAAGTTAGTGATAATAGTGGAAATAAAAGTGAAACTACGCGAAAAGTAGTAGTTAAAAAACCAGTTATTAATGTTCATAACGAATATGGTGGAAGAGTAAGCTATAATTCTTATAACGTAACATTATATTCAAATACAATTATTAAAAATAATTTTAACAAAGATGGAGTTTATATTGAAGGATATTTTAATAATAATTCCAATAATTATAAGATAAAACTTAAAAGTAAAAAAAGCAGATTAGAGTATACATATAATATGAGTAGTGATAGAATAAATTATTATAAAGGTAATCTTGATTTAACAAAAGTTAAAGATGGAGAATATGATGTATATGTGGTTGGTAGTAAGGAAGAAAAATTAATTAATAAGTTAGATATTTTTTCAAGAATAGTAAGAGCTAAGGTTGGAAATAAATTAGTAACATTTAATTACAATGATGATATTGTAACAATTACGATTGAAGAATTTGAGTATAAATATGATTTTGTAATTGATCCAGGACATGGGGGATCAGATATTGGGGCATCTAATGGTATTGTTTTGGAAAAAGATCTTAATTTAAAAGTATCTAAGTATGAAAAATGTCGTTATGAATCGATGGGATATAAAGTATATATGGTTAGATATGATGATACATATGGAGAAATGTTAGGTAGTAGTAGTCTTGATCCGTTGGATAGAAGAGGCCTTACTACCGGTTATTATGGATCTGTAAGTAGAATAACATATAGTAATCATCATAATGGCTCACTTAATACGGGAGAACATGGGTTTGAAATATTGGTTCAGAATACTATTACAAAAGAAGAATTAACTCCAGAATTAGCCTTGTATAGTAAGTTTAGAAAATTCTATAATATTAATGATGATAAAATTAGAATGTATTCAAAAGATTATTATAATGATCAGATATTTAATAAGTCTAATGGAGAAGTATATAGTAATAAGAATTTTTATTCAGTACTTAGAATACCATATGAGCTATTTAACGTTAAAAATGTTATATATGAACCAATATATTTAACAAATGCTAATGATTTTAATTGGTATTATTCAAGTAATAATTGGATTAAAATATCAGAACTTAAAATTAAGGAATATGTTACTTATATTGGTGGAACATATAAAAGTGATAATAGTAATTGTTTATAAAAAGAAGTCTAGTTGTTAGACTTCTTTGTTTGTTTAAATATTAGTAGTTTACTTAAAATATAGTTAGCCGCAGTAATAATTATTTGAATAGCAATTTTCATTATTTTGTCATTATAATGCAATCTTGAGACAAGAATATACATAAGTAACATATCAAGTAATAGAACAGCTAGTCTGGATAAATAGAATCGGCAGGCTTCTTTTAAAATGTGTTTATCTTGACTAATAAATACGTATTTGCGATTAGTAAAATAGGCAAATGTTACACAAACAATCCATGAAATTATATTGGCTATTTGTAGTTCAATAGGATTATTAGGATTTAAAATAGTTAGAACAAGGGCATAATAAGTAGTTAAACTAACGATAGCAGTAAGAATTCCAAAAATTAAGTAATTAATGATTTCTTTGTTTTGATTATATAGTTTTATGATCATTAATATTAGTCTCCTTAATAATATAGATTGGTCTTTTTTTTGTTTCAAGATATGTTTTTGATAAGTATTCACCGATAATACCAAGAGAAAATAATTGAATACCACTAACAAAGAAGATAATACATACTAAACTTGGCCAGCCTGATGTTGGATCGCCATAAATAAGCGTTCTTACAACAATAATAATAATCAGTATAAAGGCAATAAAACAGAATAAGATACCAATAAAAGCAGCAATAGCTAATGGGGTTGTCGAAAAAGCAATTATGCCTTCGATGGCATATGTGAATAGTTTCCAAAATGACCATTTAGTTTCACCAGCAACTCGTTTAATGTTTTCATATTCTAGCCATTTTGTGTTATAGCCAACAAAGGAAAATAATCCTTTGGAATAACGATTATATTCTTTTAATTCTAAAATTGAATTGACCATTTGTCGCGTCATTAATCGAAAATCTCGAGCACCATCAACCATTTCAATTTTAGATAATTTATTTATTATTTTATAGAATTGTCTTGCAAAGAAACTTCTAATTTTAGGTTCTCCTTTACGCGTAACTCTTCTTGAACCAACACAGTCATAATCTTCATTTGGATCTTCTAAAATGCTTAACATTTCTGGAATTAATGCTGGAGGATCTTGAAGATCGGCATCCATAATGGCAACATAGTCACCTGTTGATAATTCTAAACCTGCATACATTGCTGATTCTTTTCCAAAGTTTCTTGAAAAATGGATATATTTAACCTTTTTATCTTTTTTGGCTATTTTTTTGATAACATCTAAGGTTTTATCTTTAGAACCATCATTAACAAAAATATACTCAAAATCAGTTTTCATATTTTTGGCAATTTTAGTTATTTCTTTGTAGAAATAAGGAATGGCTTGTTCTTCATTGTAACAAGGAATGATAATACTAATCTTTTTCATGCTTTACTCCTTTTGTTAATTATATCATATTATGTAGACAATTAATTAGTTTTTTAGTAAAATTAAAGTAGTGTTTTTACTTAAACCAATATGTGTGGTATAATTTATTTATGTTAGAGAGGTATAGATGGAAGCAATAAGTAATTTTTTTGATACATTATTAAGGGCAATTGGTAGTTTGTATCCAGTTAGTAAAAATTTTTATAATATTCTGGGAACTATTTTAAGTGCAGTAGTAATTCATAAAACTTTTTACTTTGTAATTGGTATGTTTTTTACGAGAAAGTTTAAACAGGCCAAAAAAAAGCATAAATATGGAATTGTTATTGCAGCAAGAAATGAAAAATATGTTATTGGTAATTTAATTGATAGTATTAATAAACAGGATTATCCTAAAGATCTTTTAACGATATTTGTAGTAGCGGATAATTGTACTGATAATACAGCAGAGATAGCTAGAAATAAAGGAGCTATCTGTTATGAACGAAATGATTCTGAACATAGAACAAAAGGGTATGCATTAGAATATTTATTTGAAAAAATTGAAGAAGACTATGGAAGAGATAAGTTTGAAGGCTTTTTTGTATTTGATGCTGATAATCTTTTAAAAAGTGATTATATAAGTAAAATGAATGATGCTTTTGATGAGGGATGTAAAATTATTACTTCTTATAGGAATACGAAAAATTTTGACGAGAATTGGATTGCTTCGACATATGCACTTCATTGGATTAGATCTATTAGAACTAATCATAGGGCTAGAAGTGTATTGCATTTAGCTACCAATATTCAAGGAACTGGCTTTTTATTTGCTAATGAAATCGTTAAAGATGGTTGGCATTATACATCACTTACAGAAGATAGGGCGCTAACGGCAGATGCAGTAGCACAAGGATATGAAATAACTTACCAGGATGAGGCAGAGTTTTTTGATGAGCAACCAGTTAGCTTAAAGGTGGCTTTAAGACAGCGACTTCGTTGGTCTAAAGGACATCTACAAGCGTTTGCTGAGTCTGGTCCATATTTATTTATAAATATTTTTATGGGTAAGAAATATATTAAAACTAATTGGAATAAAGATAAGGAAGTAATGAATAGAAAACAAAAGAAAATTGGTTTTTGGTCCAACTTTTTAGAATCAATTAGACATCGATTTGCTTCTTTTGATACATTGGTTCAACTTACTCCAATATCATTTATTAATTTATGTAGATGGCTTATAATTATGGTTTTTATATATGGATGTATGGTGTATTCAAATGGTATTAGTGAAGTAGCACTTTTTGGCGGTGGAACTTGGTTAGCTAAATTACTTAGAAGATATTTAAATATAAAAGTTAATTTAGATCCAGGAATTGGTGGAATGTTGTATGCTATGTTAATTGCTATTTGGCTTAGAATCTTATATAGAATAGGTAATTATTTTGTAAGCATGTGGATGGCTGTATACTTATTTATAGTTGAACAAGCTAGAATAAAAAAGATGAGCATTTGGAAGAAGTTACTTTATGTATTTACTTGGCCAACTTTTGATATTATTGGTAGATATACGATTTATATAGCTCTATTTAAAAAGGTAGAATGGAAGCCAATTCCTCATGAAAGTAAGGTTACAATTGATGACCTTAATAAGGTAGGGTAAGATGAAGGAATATATAGATCAATTCTATAATGAAGGTTTTGGGACAACGTTTTATTTAAAACCAGTTAATTATTTAAAAAAGAAGATAAAAAATAAATCCTTATTAAAAATATGTATTTTCATAATTACGCTTTTATATACATTTATCTTTTTATCATTAGCAATATATATTTTATATAGAAAATTAAAATAATGAAGATTTAATGATCTTCATTATTTTTCTTCTTAAAATAATTATATTTTAGAGCCAAATCGTTCTTTTTTGTCATATTACTTACATAGAAGTTCTTTTCTTCTAATTTATCATATGAGATTGATTTACCATTAGTTATTTCACCATTGGCAACATAAACATTACCATCATACCAAGAGTAGTCACTAAAGAAGACGATTCCTTCATATTTAGGATCTAGAGCATCTTTGCCAATATAATTATTTGAACTATAATCAATTCCCCATAGATTTAAAACTGTTGGCAAAATATTTAATTGAGAAGTTACTTTATTAATGTTAGTCTTTTTAGTATTCTTACTGTAAATAAAGAATGGCGTTTTGTTAATTAGGTTGTTGCTGGTTTCCTTATATCTATCTAATATTGATTTATCTTCAATGGTATATAAATAATGGTCAGTAAATACGATAACAATGGTATTATCTGATAAATTCTTTTCTTCAAGATTTTGTAAGATTAATTCCATCATATAGTCGGTTTCTTTAGCTTGGCGACGAGCGCATTCTTCTTCTGTCATTGGTTCTCTAACTATTTCTTCAGCTTTCTTGGTATCAGTTTCTGTAGTTTCACTATCATTATTTTTGTTTTCATCGGTTTCTACGGGAGCGTGATCTAAATCGTACAATAATTTACATACGCCTTTAGTATTAGTAAAAGGCAAATGGCTAGAGTAGGCAATAACGTAATCTACGAATTTTCCTTCTTCTGGGAACATTAGTTCATTAAAGGTTTCATTTAAAACTAATTCTCTATCTAAGGTGTGAGTGTTATCGGAATAATCAAACATATCTTTTAAGCCATAATAATTGTCGTATCCCCAATTTTTATAATTAACTGTTCGTGAATAATATTCACCACTATTCATATGAAAAGCATTAACTATATAACCTAAGTTTTTAAACAAATGTGCCATTGAATATGGAAAATAATTTTTGTTAAAAGTATATGCGTTTTGAGTATAAGATAATGGAGTGATAAAACCAGTGTTAACGGCAAATTCTGAATTAAATGTTGATCCACCACCATTATAATATGAGAAGTGATTATTAAAAACATAAGCATTATTTTTCATTTTCATAAATGTTGGTGTATCTTCTTCAGTCATAAGCCATGTATCTAAACCTTCAAGTTGGACAAATATCAAATTCTTATCTTTAAAGATACCAGTATATTTATTTTTATGGGTTTCAATATTCTCGAAAGCTAGATTTAGAAATTCAATATCTTCACTATTTTCTTCAGATTCGGTTTTTAAAAACGTGATATAAAAATTTCTAATGGTATATTCATATAATCCACTAACTTTAAAACTTTTGTTGCTATCATTAAACGAATTATAAATATTTCTTGGATTACGCCATGAAGACCAAGTTAATTCTTGATTAGCTTTACCTAAGGTAAATGGTGTAATTGTATGAATAATTAAGAAAAGTATAATAGTATATATAAATATTTTTTTATTTCCCTTAGTTTTATAGGGAATGTGTTTATAACCGTAATATATTAAAATAATAATAAAAGTAAAGGCTATATATACTAGAATATTACAGTTCTTTAAGGCGTCAAGAATATAAGGAGCACCTTCAGAAGCTGATTCAATTAAGTTAAAATCAAAAAACGTTTTAGTCATTGAAAAGTATACGTTGTTAGTTAAAAACATAGCTAAAAAAATAATATTAAATATCAAATATAATCTTTTACCAATTTTTTTGCTAAAACTTAGTGATAAACCAATAAATAATATTGTCCATGATATAGTAAATAGATTAGGAGGAAGGCGATATGTTTTATAAAAATTAATACTACTTCCAAATAATCTAGTAATTATATCCATAGCAATAAATGGTAATATCATTATGAAAATATATTTATATTTATATAAAAAAGTAACTATTTTATCAAAAATAAATTTTAAGAAGCAAATAATTTGCTTTTTGGTTATTTTTTTCTTCTTCTTTTTCTTTGATACTTTCATTTTTACCACCTTATTTATTATTTTAAATAATAATCGTATGTTAATTATAACATTAAATGTTTATCAAGTAAATAAAGGATAGTTTATTTTACAAAAATATGGTATAATGTGTATGTGTAAAAAAGGTGTTGTGTTATGAAGAATATTAATATTAATAATTTTTTTGATAAGATAAGGAAATTTAAGGATAGATATCCAGTTATGAGTATTTATATTGTAGGGAATTTTATTAATGCAATATTAGTAAGATTATTTACGACAGGGCATTTTCAAGTTAGATCAATTTTTTTTGATATGGCTTTTATTCTTGTTTTAGCTGGATTATCATTATTAGTCAAAAGAAAAAATTTATTTTATGGAATAACTACTTTTTTTATGGTGGTAATATGTGTAGCTAATTCACTTTATTATAACTATTATAATTCTTTTATATCAGTATCTTTGTTAGCAACGTCTGTTTTTGTGAAAGATGTTGGTGATGCTATTGTTGAAATGGTGGTTAGACCTTGCGATTTTTCATACTTATGGTTATTAATAACTATGTTTTGGGTTATAAAGAAAAATAAAATTGGAGAAAGAGATAATAAGAAAAAATATTCTGTATTTCTTTGGATATCTTTAATATTAATGGTTATTGGATGCGCATTACCACCATATACGTCTTTTAGTAGATTGTATAAATTATGGAATAGAGTAATGGTTTTTGATAGTTGGGGACCTTATGTTTATCAAGTAGATGATTTAGTTCAAAGCTTAAGACCAACATTTAATAATATTTTTGGTTATGATAAGGCTTTAAAAGATACGAATGAATATTATAACGAAAATAAAAAAATATTAAAGAAGAATGAATATACTGGTATATTTGAAGGAAAAAATGTTATTGTTATTCATGCAGAAAGTTTGCAAGGTTTTACAATAGGACTTAAGTTTAATGACAAAGAAGTTACCCCTAATTTAAATAAACTAATTAATTCTGGAATGTATTTTGATAATTTTTATGCTCAGGTTGGTGTTGGAACAAGTTCAGATACTGAATTTACTTTTGCAACTAGTTTACTTCCTTCAAATAATGGAACTGTTTTTGTAAATTATTATAATGATAAGTTTGTAACTATGCAGAATTTACTTAAAAATAAAGGATATTATGTCTTTAGTATGCATGGCAATGTAGGAGATTTTTGGAATAGAGAAACAATGCATATGAATATGGGATATGATAAGTTTTATTCAAAAAGTTCTTTTGTAGTTGATGAAGAATATGGTTTAGGATTATCAGATGAGTCATTCTTTAGACAAGTTGTACCAAAAATTAAAGAAATTAGCGAAGAAGTTCCTGGACCATTTTATGGCACACTTATTACACTTACTAATCATACTCCTTGGAAAGATGCCTATAAATATAGTAACTTTGATGTTTCTAAAACTGTTAATATAGACGGCGTAGAAGTTAAAAGAGATTATTTAGAAAATACTATGATGGGTAGGTATATTAAATCAGTTAATTATATGGATAAGGCGATTGGCAATTTTATAAATGATATGGATAAAGAAGGGTTGCTCGATGATACTGTAATTGTTATTTATGGTGATCATGATGCTAGAATGAGTAAGGGTCAATTTGATTATATGTATAATTATGATCCAGTTACTGATAAAGTACTTACTTCTTTAGATGATGATTATACTGAGTTTAATGATTATGATTATGAATTGTCTAGAAGAGTACCATTTATTATTTGGACTAAAGATATGAAGACTAGCAAAAATATTAATACACCAATGGGAATGATTGATGTTTTACCAACACTTGGTAATATGTTAAATGTATATAATAAATATGCTTTAGGTCAAGATGTCATGAGTATTAAAAAAGAAGATGGTATTATAGTATTTAGAGATAGTTCATATATAACAGATAAGATATATTATAGTGCAAAAAATAATGAAGCATATACTTTATCGAGTGGTGTTATTTCAGATGATTATATTAGTAAAAGAAGTGAGTATGCCGATGATATTATCGAAGTATCTAATAATATTATTACATATGATTTAATACCAAAATTGAATTAAACAAGAGGTTAAAACTTCTTGTTTTTTTATTATTTGTAATTAGATAATAACAATTTTTAAGTATTTGAATATATGATCTCACAGTTTTTACAAACAATTGTTTGTAAAAAGTATTGACAAATAAAAAAAACCATTATATAATAAGAATGTACTGATATTAGAGGAGGAAATAATGAGTAAGACAGTAGAAAAAGATAAAGCCTTAGAACAAGTATTAGCAGATATTGAGAAGCAATTTGGTAAAGGGGCAATAATGAAATTAGGGGAACAAAAAAATATGGAGATAGATGTGGTACCTAGTGGTTCTATTTCTTTAGATATAGCTTTAGGCGTTGGTGGATATCCTAAGGGAAGGATTATTGAAATATATGGTCCAGAATCTTCTGGTAAGACGACATTTGCATTACATGCCATCGCCGAAGTGCAAAAGACTGGCGGAAGAGCAGCGTTTATCGATGCAGAACATTCATTAGATCCGGTTTATGCAAGTAATTTAGGAGTAAATATTGATGAATTATTACTTAGTCAACCAGATACTGGAGAACAGGCATTAGAGATATGTGATGCGCTTGTTAAGAGTGAAGCTGTAAGTATAATTGTAATTGATTCAGTAGCGGCTTTAGTACCACAAGCAGAAATTGATGGCGAGATGGGGGATAGTCATGTAGGACTTCAAGCAAGACTTATGTCGCAAGCTTTAAGAAAATTATCTGGTTCAATTAATAAAACAAATACAATTGTTATATTTATTAATCAATTAAGAGAAAAAGTTGGTGTTATGTTTGGTAATCCTGAAACGACACCAGGTGGTAAGGCATTAAAGTATTATTCTTCAGTTAGATTAGATATAAGAAGAGGAGAACAGATAAAGAATGGTACTGATGTTATTGGTAATAGGACTAATATTAAAGTTGTAAAAAATAAAGTAGCACCGCCATTTAAGAGTGCCACTGTTGATATTATGTATGGTGAAGGTGTTAGTCAAAATGGTGAACTTGTAGATTTGGCAGCCGAAGCTAATATAATTGAAAAAAGTGGCGCATGGTATTCTTATAAGGGAGAAAAATTAGCTCAAGGAAGAGAAAATGTTAAATTGTTATTTGCTAGTAATCAAGATTTTAGAAATGAAATTGAAACTTTAGTTCGTGAGCATTATGGTATAAGTAAGAATAAGGATAAAAAAAGTAAAGAAAAAACTTCAGAAGAATAACTTCTGAAGTTTTTATTTCATTAATCCAAATCCACTTACAACATATCTTCCACCTTGTCTTTTAGCAATGGCTGGTGGATTGTTGTATAAGCTACCATTTATTGATAGTGATGAAGAGTGTCCTCCATCTAAGTTGGCAGCATTGTATGCACCATATTTTGTAAAGACATCAACAACATCACTTAATGAAGCACCATCTATATAGTTTTCTCCATCAATTACTAAAAATAGTACAACTCCATCTTTTCTTTGGCCAATGGCTACTCTTGGAGATTTACCCCAAGGATCACCAACAATTTCAATTGGTTTACCATTAACAATTAGGAATGGACCAAATTCAAGGCCGTCCATCATACCAGCTTCAAGAGCTGCTGTACCGGTAGAATCTGCCAATAATAGTAATTTTCCTTCACCATTAAAACCAATTAAATTACCAGTATTAGTATCCCAACCACTTGCTGGCCAAACAATTTCACCATCATCAATTACGTAACCAAGAGGAATGTCAGATCCAGTTCCAGCAGGATCTTCAAAACCACCGCCATTGATACATACAGATGCATTATATCGATTACACATGGCTGTTACTTGTTCACCATATCTGCCAATGTTGAAATTTTTTGCTCTTATTAGGGATACTTTAGTTGGATCATAAATGGCAATTAGGTATCCCTTTGATATACCAACTTTAATATTAATAATTTTGTAGTCATTATTTCCCGGAGTACGTGTTAATATTTCTTCATCATATTTATTATCATAACTTGATTTAGGCGCAGTATCAATAACAATATCATCTAGTTTTACATCTTCTTTAATTTCAACGAAGTAGTTACTATTTAATATTTTTTCAATAGTTTTATCATTGTAGAAAATGTTAGCAAAGTATTTATGATCTTTGGTTTTCATAGCAGTTGTGACATAAAAGTTCCTAACAGTATCCCATGGGCCATACATCATTATAAATCCGCCAATAGCAAGGATATCTAAAATAATAAAGAGAATAGTTAATTTATTTATTTTTTTCTTTTTCTTTCTGTGTTTCTTCATAATATTACTCCATTTCAAATGGACTATCTTTAGTACCATTTCCTTTTGTTAATATATTTTTATCAACAGCAATTGTTGGAACAACATTTAGACTAGTGCCTATTTGTTTTGTGTATAATTTAGCATTTTTTTGAGTTGTATACACCATGCTTGATCTATTTGCGGAACCAGTCATTGTAAAATAATTATTTAGCTCACTATTTAAAAAGATATTACCAACACTCATTAGGGCTACTTTGGTGTCAACTGTTTCTTTTAAAGAATTTGAATAATCAAAATCAGTTGTACTATTATAATAACCATTTGACCATTTGGTTTCTTTTATTTTATCTTTATAACTTAAACTATTTAAATAATTGTTATTTAAGTAGTATGCGATACTTCCTGGTATAGTATCATTATGATATGATGTAGAAGTTGAATAGCGGTATGATAAATTAGTGCCATTAACTTTTAAATAATCATTTAGCATTAGTTTAATTTCATTATCGTTAATATCATAAATACGCCAAATATCATTACCTAATTTAACATAGCTACCAAATAGGCCATTATCTTTTTCAATCAAATAAGGATTATTAATGGTACCATTACCACTTACATAATCAATATTTGCTTTGATAGTAATAACTGGTCTTACACCTAAAATATCATTACCTGTACTTAGATTTGATTTACCACTATCATCAATATACCAAACTTTATTTTCATTGTTAGTGTTGCTTAAATAAAAGTATTCATCATTAACTAAATAACTATCTTTAGAACCAATATTTAAGTAATCAATAACTGATAATAGGGTGAAGTAATTATCTGTATTGCTTTCTTTACATGGATTATTAGATAATTCATCTAATGAATCAGTACAAGAAGTTGTTTTTTGTAAATACTTATCAATATTGTTTAAATTTTTTTCTAAAATACCTGAATAATCACTATCATTTTTATTTAACCAATTAAAGATATGTGATTCATTAAACTTATTGTCTTTGCCATAAGCTAGTGATGAAATAGCATTTTCACTAATAGCAGTTAGTGAATTATCATCATTTACTTTAATAATTCGCCATATAATACCGGAATAAAGAAGATAATTATTATCAGTTTTACTAGTAAAATAGTTTTGACCATTTACTGATTTAAAATATTCATTATCCATATTGTTTTCCTTTAATACCTTGATTAAAGAATTCTTTTCTTCAATTTCTATTTTTCTGTTTTGTAAGTATAATTTTATAAATCTAGAACCATAAAAGACACAACATGATAAGATAAATAAAAAACTTAAAAAGCAGAATATTTTTTGAAAACTTAATTTCTTCATTTTACTACCACCTTTACTTTTTTAATTATATCAAATTTGATTATTTTAGACAATATTATTGTTATATTTTTTATTTTATTGTATAATTTAAATAGAGGTGTGTAACATGGAATGGTATCAATATGCTTTTATAATAGTATTTTTCTTAATTATTGCTTTTGCGATTGTTAAAAGTAACAGAAAAGATTTAGCTCTTGAGTTTAATAAACTTGTAGAACTATTAGGTGGTAAAGATAATATTCTTGAAACTGAGATGGAAATGTCTAGATTTAAAGTTACTTTGAAAGATATTACTAAAGCAAATAAAGAAGGAATTATTAAATTGGGGGCACAAGGAGTGGTTGAAATAGATGATCAATTAAAGATTATCTTTGGTCCTGATGCTAAGCAACTAAAAAAATATATAAGAGAATTAAAATAGGCGTAAGCTTATTTTTTTTGACATAAAATTAAATAATTTGACATAATTCGACAAAATATGACATATAAGATATTCTATAATTTATTTGGTGATTATAATGGAAGATGTATTATTAAGTATTATTTTAGTAGTATTTCCAGTGCTAATGTATTTGGTATTTAGTTGTTATAATTCTTTAAATGATCGAAATATTGAAAAAGTTTTTTTTGTAATAACGATAATTACATCAATATATTTAAGTTTAAAGTATAATTTTGTTTGTGGAAGATTGCTATTACTTTGTAATATTCCAATACTTATATGTTATTTTAAAAGAGAATGGTTATTAGGGGTAATAGTTTCATTAATTATACTTATTTATAGTTATATTATGTACGATATTAATGTATATGTCGTGAGTATTAAGTATGTTGGCTATTTAATTACTTTTTTATTACTTTGTCAACGAAAAGATTTTAATTATTTATTTTTAAAAGTTAGTGCTATAGTCCAAGCTTTCTTTATATCATTTGAGTATTTTATGAATACTTATGATGATATTCATAAACTATTAGGGTTAATTATTTATATTTTTATAATATATGGAATAACTTTCTTTTGTTTATATTTATTTAAGTTGGCTAGTGATGTTAGTTCTTTATATAAGACCATAAATAAGTTTAGTAATGATAGTAAACTTAAGGACTCTTTATTTAAACTTACACATGAAATAAAAAATCCAATTGCAGTATGTAAAGGATATCTAGATATGATTAATTTAGATGATAAGCTAAAGAGTAGAAAATACATTGATATTATTAAGTCAGAAATTGATAGAAGTTTAAATGTTATTGCTGATTTTATGGAATATAGCAAGATTAAGGTTAATAAAGAAGAAATAGATTTGGTGATGCTTTTAGATGAGATATATGAATCTTTTGAAATACTTATGAGGGATAATAATATTTGCTTTAAATATAAAAGCGATTGTGAAGAAGTATATTTACAGGCTGATTATGATAGACTTAAACAAGTATTTGTTAATGTAATAAAAAATAGTGTTGAATCAATAGAACAAAATGGTATAATAAATATAGAATTGTTCCAAGAAGCTAATAAAGCATTTGTTAAAATAAGTGATAATGGTATAGGTATGAATAGTGAAGAGTTATCTAATATTAAGGAAATGTTTTTTACAACTAAGAAAAATGGTACTGGGTTAGGAGTAGCATTATCTAATGAAATAATTATGGCTCATAATGGCAAAATGACATATGAGAGTATTAAAAATAAAGGAACTGACTGTATAATAGAACTACCGTTATAGGGGTGATGAGATGGAAAAAAATGAAGTATACGATATTTTTTTAGAAAGATATCCTAGAATTGATTTACACGGATATGATAGAGATAGTGCACGGATGATGACCAACGATTTTGTTATGGAAAATGTTATTTTAGGTAATGATACAATCGTTATTATTCATGGGATTGGTAGTGGTATAGTCAAAAATGAAGTTCATGAGGCATTAAAACATAATAAAAATGTTTTAGAATATAAAATGGATAATTTTAATTCAGGATGTACAATTATAAAATTAAATGTTAAGTGAATTCTTGCTTTATCTATAAAAAAATTGTTATAATATATTTGAAGATGGTGAGGTATATAATGGATAAATATTTAAGAAAAGCATTAAAATTAGAAAGAAAAAGACAAGAAGAAAATATAGAGTTAATTGCATCAGAGAATTATGTATCAAATGATGTTTTAAAAATACAGGGAAGTATTCTTACAAATAAGTATGCAGAAGGTTATTCCGGAAAAAGATATTATGGTGGATGTGAAAATATTGATATGTTTGAGACTAGGGCTATTCAATATTTGAAAGAATTGTTTGGCTGTAAATATGCCAATGTACAGCCACATAGTGGTTCTAGCGCTAATATGGCAGTTTACCGAGCATTACTTAATCATGGTGACAAAGTAATGGGAATGAATCTTAACCATGGGGGACATTTAACGCATGGTTATAAACTTAATTTTAGTGGTGTTGACTATGAAATAATAAGTTATGATGTTGATAGTGAAACTGAGACAATCAATTATGATAAGCTAAAAGAGCTTGCTTTAAGAGAAAAGCCAAAAATGATAATTGCAGGAGCATCTGCTTATTCAAGAACAATTGATTTTAAGAAATTTAGAGAGATTTGCGATTTGGTAGGAGCTTATTTATTTGTCGATATGGCACATATTGCTGGACTTGTAGCAGCAGGATTACATCCATCACCAATTCCTTATGCTGACGTTGTAACATCGACAACGCATAAGACACTTCGCGGTCCTAGAGGTGGAATAATTCTTACTAATAGTGAAGAAATTGCCAAAAAGATAGATAAAATTGTATTTCCTGGTATTCAAGGTGGCCCACTTATGCATGTAATTGGGGCAAAAGCAGAATGCTTTTATGAGGCATTACAACCAGAATTCAAGGAATATCAAAAACAGGTTATAAAAAATATTAAGGCTATGTGTGATGAATTTATTAAA
Organism: uncultured Clostridia bacterium; assembly: GCA_946619755.1. GTDB lineage: Bacteria > Bacillota_I > Bacilli_A > RF39 > UBA660 > RUG705. Next base: position 40,409 of record CAMOMI010000001.1, on the reverse strand, counting down.
ATGGGTTATAGAGTTGTTAGTGGTGGAACTGATAATCATTTAATTTTATTAGATGTAAAGGCAAGTGCTAATATAACAGGAAGAGATGCTGAAAAATTATTAGATAAGATTCATATTACGGTAAATAAAAATACAATACCTAATGAAACTGAGAAGGCAATGGTAGCCAGTGGAATTAGAATTGGTTCACCAGCAATGACAACACGTGGCTTTGGCGAGAAAGAGTTTAGACAGGTAGCTAGAATAATTGATAAGGCATTTAAAAATAGAGATAATGATGAAATACTGCAAGAATTAACTAACGAGGTTATATGTCTTACAAGTAAATATCCGCTTTGGTATAGATAATAAAAAGTATCCTTAGAATAAAGTATAAGGATACTTTTTTGGTAAAGGTATTTCAAAGTGTAATAATTCTTTAGTTGTTGGATGATAGAATGATAATTCTTTGGCAATTAGAGCAAGTTCTGTTTTATTATCATTAAGATATTTTTTATTATATTTATGATCGCCATACAATGGATAATTTCTAGATGAAAATTGAACTCTTATTTGATGATGGCGGCCGGTTTTAAGATTTATTTTAACTAATGATAAATTATCTTTTGTACTGATGGTAGTATATGTTAGGATAGATAGCTTTCCTTTTTCTTTATTTATATATGAAGTATTAGTCTTTTCATTTTTGTATAGATAGTCGGTTAAGGTATCTTCTTTTTTGGTGATACCTTCTACAACAGCATAATATGTTTTTTTAAAATCGTTATTAGCTATTTGTTTTGATATTCTTTCGGCTGCTTTACTTGTTTTTGCATAGACCATAATGCCTTCAGTAGGTCTATCTAGTCTATGAACAAGACCTAAGTAAACATTGCCTGGTTTATGATATTTCTTTTTTAAATAATCTTTTAAGATAGTAAACAAATCTAGATCATTTGATGAATCTGGGCAAGATGCGATATTGGCTGGTTTTTTGATGACAATTAGATGATTATCTTCATAGATAATATTAATCTTTGGTAACTTTTCCATATATACCGCAAGGTAAGATGAGGTTGTTTTCGGTTACGGGTAAGCCAATTTCACCAGTTTCAATTTTACTATCTTTGAATGTTAATGAAAGAATATTATTTAAAGATGTTGGAGATAAGCCTGTAGTGTATGAATTAATTAATAAGAATGAATAATCTTCATCTAAAAGAACTTTAGTTTTATTTAATAATTCTTGAAGATTATCTTCAAGACGCCATACTTCTTTATTTGGACCTCGACCATAACTAGGTGGATCCATAATAATTGCATGATAAGTTCGGCCTCTTCTTATTTCACGGTCTAAGAATTTGATTACATCTTCACAAATGAATCTAATAGTATTATTTTCTAGGTTTGATAATCTCATATTTTCTTTGGCCCAATCTATCATTCCTTTTGAGGCATCAACATGAACAACTTCTTTAGCACCTGCGGAAGAAGCGGCCATGGTAGCGCAACCAGTATAGGCAAATAAGTTTAAGACTCTAAACTCTTTATTGTTAGATTCTTTAATTTTATTCATAATATAATCCCAGTTCGTAGCTTGTTCTGGAAAAATGCCAGTATGTTTGAAATTAGTTGGGCTAACTTTAAAGGTTAAATCTTTATACTTGATAGTCCAAAAATCAGGTAGTTTCTTTTTAAACTCCCATTCACCACCACCTAAGTTTGATCTATGATAATAGCCATCCCAATTTTTCCAGATAGGATTACTAGTTTTATCCCAGACAATTGTTGGATCTGGTCTGTTTAAAATAATTGTACCAAAACGTTCTAATTTTTCTTTATTACCAGTAGCAAGACATTCATAATCTTGCCATTCATTACTAATATTCATAATTGCTTCACCAAAATAATTTTAACTTAAAATATATTATTTGTCTAGTGGTTGTATTTACTTGAAAATGAAATTAATAAATGTTATAATTTTTTTAGTATGTTTTTACATATGGAGGGATAATTATGAATAAAAAAGGATTTACATTGGCTGAGTTACTAGCGACTATTTTAATACTTGGAATAGTGGTAGGAATTACGGTTATTTCGGTAAGTGGTGGATTTAAAAATGCTAGAAAGAAAACAGAAGATGTTTTTATTAAAACGATTGAGGATGCTTTAGATATTTATATATCAAGTGATGGAAGTAAATCCAATTATTCACAATTTGCATGTACAATAAATAAAAAACATGGTAGTGTATCTGTTTATAAAACGAGTATTAGTTTTAATGATGTGATTAATTCTACTTATACACCGCTTCGAGTTGAAGATATGCATAATCCGGCAAATAAGGATGAAGCTAATTATAATTGCAATACAAATGTTAATGTTACGATATATCGCGATAGTGATTATGTGTATTATTATAAGGTTAATAAGGCTGATTTTGGTTGTTTGAATACGACTGGTTATATTACTAATTTACCTAGTGGATGTGAATAATAGTTAGAGAGGGGTACAAAAAATGATAATACTGACATTTATAATTGTTTTAATAGATTTACTTAGTAAAATTGTGGTATCAAAATATATTGAATTAAATGAAAGTATTAGATTAATAAAAGAATTTTTAAATTTAACGTATGTTAGGAATACTGGAGCTGCTTTTAGTATATTTGATGATAGTACTTTCTTTGTATTAGTTATATCAGCTTTGATAATTGTAGGGATTATTTTATATGTTTATAATAACAGACCTAGTAAAAATATTGAGAAGATATCTTATGCTTTTATACTTGGAGGAGCAATTGGCAATTTTTTAGATCGGGTAATTAATGGGTATGTAATAGATTTTATTGATATAAAAATCTTTAGTTATAATTATCCAATATTTAATTTAGCGGATTCTTTTATTGTAATAGGAGTAATTATACTAATGATTTATACTTGGAGGAATGGTAAAAATGGAGATAACAGTATCAGAAAATGATGGTATTAGAATAGATAAGTATCTTATGAATAATACATCTGATAGTAGAAGTAAGATTCAGAAATTAATTGATAGCGGTTCTATTTTAGTTAATGGAAATACCATAAAAAGTAGTTATATTGTTAAATTAGATGATATAATAAGTATTAATTATACGGAAGAAAGTACGGATATTATTCCTGAAAATATCCCTTTAGATATTGTATATGAGGATGAGTATTTATTAGTTGTTAATAAACCATCTGGAATGGTAGTTCATCCAGCACCTGGGAACTATTCTGGAACGCTTGTTAATGCATTAATGTTTTATTGTAATCAATTATCACAGGTAAATGGTAGTGTTAGACCAGGAATCGTTCATAGGATAGATGCAGACACTTCAGGGCTTTTACTGATTGCCAAAAACGATATGGTTCATAATGATTTAGCAAAGCAAATTGCTGAAAAAAGCGTAGTAAGAAAATATATTTGTTTAGTTAGCGGGGTAATTTTAGAAGATACGGCAACAATTGATGCGCCAATCGGAAGAGATGAAAAAGACCGTAAAAAAATGTGTGTTACGGGTGATAATTCGAAAGAAGCTATTACGCATATTAGGGTGTTAGAAAGATATCATGATGCTACTTTAATAGAATGCGTACTTGAAACGGGAAGAACACATCAGATAAGAGTACATATGAATTATATTAATCATCCAGTTGTTAATGATCCGGTGTATGGACGTGGAAAAATGGTTGATAAGGAATTTGGACAAATGTTACATGCTTTTGAAATTGGATTTATCCATCCAGTTACTAAAGAATTTTTGGATTTTAAAGTAGATCCTCCTAAAAGATTTTATGAAATACTAGAAATATATAAAAATAGATAATAACGAGGTGATAAAATGAACGAAGTTAAAATTGATGATAAAGAAGTTATTGTGATGAATTTAGTACATTATTTTGTAACTGAAAAAAATTATAATCCAGTAATTGTGCATGGAATAAATGATGAGATATGGCTTGAAAATATGGATAGTGATTATAAAATAGTAAGAATTGTTTCTAGATATATTCATAATGATGAACAACTTGGTTTTAATAGATTTAGATCTAATCAAGTAGCTAAAAAACTAAGGTTTAAAACATTGTCATTTAAAATGAACGTTTTAAGTATTTTTGTTGATCTTGGAGAAAATGTTAAATCACTTGATGATGATGTTAAGGGTAATTTATCTTTGTTTGTTAGAAACTTACAAGATTTTAAAGAAAACCCGGCATTATTAGAAGTTTTTCCTGATATTATTGAAAAAACTCATCATGATGAAGATGGAATTGAACTTTTATTTAAGATAACTGATGATATTAATCAAACTAATGAAAGGAAAAATAAAAAAATGGAAAAGATATTTTCTTCAAAAAAACCAATTGTTACTTATGTTTTGATGGCTTTATGTATTATTATGTTTGTTGTAAGTGGTTTTGGCTATGATACAAATACATTGATTAGATTTGGTGCTAATTATGGTCCAGCTGTTAGAAATGGTGAAGTATTTAGGTTAATTAGTGCAATGTTTTTGCATGCTGGGATTATACATATTGTGCTTAACATGTATTCTTTGTTTATTGTTGGACCTAGGGTAGAAGATTTCTTTGGTAAATGGAAATATTTGCTTATTTATTTACTTAGTGGAATTAGTGGTTGCTTACTTTCTATTGGAATAAATCACGATATAATTGCGGTAGGAGCTAGTGGAGCAATATTTGGGTTGTTTGGTGCTTTACTATACTTTGGACATAGTTATCGTGGATATATTGGAGCCCTTGTTAAGAGTGAAGTGTTGCCAATTGTTGTGTATAATTTAATAATGGGATTCTTTTTGAGTGGAATAGATATGTGGGGTCATGTAGGTGGTTTAATTGGTGGAATAATTACTGCTAATATGTTAGGAACAATTGAAAATAAGAAATATAGCTTTAGTAATATTTTGTTATTTATAATATATTTTGCATTCTTAATCTATTTAGGAATATTTAGATAGTTTTATAACTATCTTTTTTGTAAATAATATGTAAAATATGATTTAATGACTTGTAAAAGTAGTGGTGGTATGCTATCATCTGGTTATAGAAAGGTGTTTCCAAGAAAAAAGGAAAACTTGGGATGGGTGAATTTTTATGAATGATGCAATGGAAAAAATTAAAAAGGAAGTAGAACGACATAATAATACATATCCTGACGAAAAAGTTGTATTTGATTATGATACTTTAGCTGTGCTTTTTACTGACGTTGGCGTTAATCACATTGATATTTTTATGGGTGGTGCAACCGGTAATGACGATGTTTTATCAGTGAATGTGGCAGACTATGTAGAACCTACAAAAAGTGTTACTTATTGTGATCATTCTCTTACCTTAAAAGAAAGATATGAATATAGGCCTAGCGGTGAACTTTATATTACGCCATATTCAGATACGGTTGTTATAGAGATATATCAACTAAGAGGAGATGGTCGTAGAATTAAAATTCCTGATTTTCAAATACCTAAGATTGTTGGTGTTACTGGGGATAAAGAATGGGCTGCAATATATAATAAGATTATTCATATTGGTATTGCAGAGTTTTTGACATATAGAGAATTTGGACTTACTGATGAAGATAGAGAACGTTATAATTTGCCTAAAAAGGAAGAAACCAAAACCGCAGCTGTAATAGAACAAGATAAGATGGAGTCTTTAGGTGCTTTATCTGATGAAGAAGCAAAGAAAATTCAAGCATATGAAGGGTTGGAGGCAGCTGGTATTACTTTGAGCAAAGAGCAAAGTAGTGAATTAGCAGTTCTTCATGCTAAAGCTGAAAAAATGGATAAATTAAGAGCATATAGAGAAAGAACACCTGAGAGAGAAAAACATCAAAAGGAAGCAATGGATGCACGAAGAGAATTTAATATGCAGCAAAATCAAAAATGGGAAGAATCTCATAAAATGAGCGAAGAAAAACATAATAGGAAATTAGCTGAATTGCAAACTATGAAAAAACAGGTTGAAGCGATGAAACAAGTTAAAGATTTGGGGATTAGTTTGGATGAAAATCAAAGCAAACAAATGGAGAATAATGCTAGATTTGCTGAACTTTCAGAAAAAACTGAAAAACATAAGCATGAAGAAGGAATGGCTCCTGAAGTTAGAGAAATGATTGCTAGATATTATGATGAACAAGAAAAGGACGGCAAAAGTAGATAAAAAGGTAATTCTTTTAATAATAAAAAGATAGTTTGAACTATCTTTTTTTCGTTGACATATATTATGTAAAATGATATAATTTTTATAGTATGGCATAGTAGCTTAAATAGAGGTGAAACGAATGAAAAAATTGTTAGATAGTAAGTTTTTATTTATTCTTGCACTTAGCGTGCTCGTACTTATAGTGCTTGGCGTTGGCGCTTTTTATCTTTTTGATGACAGTGATGCTGTTTTTGTAAAAGATGGGTATGTTTTGAATCCATTGAGTGCTAAAAGTGAAAAATACTTCTTTGATGAAAATACTAGTTATAAAGAAAATTTATCACAGATGGTAGTTTTTGATGATACTGATAAAAATGAAGCTAAGGTTACTAAAGATAGTTTTCTTCATTATATGGATGGCTCTTTATCATTTCTTAAAAACGGAGCTATTCTTGACCTTAACTCTATTAAAGGGAATGATGCTGTTAAATTTTATAATATAACAAATAAATCAATTGTTGAAAAAAGTGGCAATGGCTATGTTATTGAAACTAATGGAAGTAATATTGAATTAAATAATTTTATTGGAAGAATTAGTGATAATAAATATATAGTCGCAGGTAAACTTGAGGCTAAAATACCAGGAAATGAAAAAAACATTTCGGCTGATTATTTTGAAATAGTTTATACAACTGAAGGCGTTATTAATATTGAAAATAAAGATGTTAAATATCAAGTTACGGCTGAAGGTACATATATTTATGCTGGTGATATAACTATCGATTTAGGTAATAAAAAAATCACTAAAGGTGATAGTGATGTAATGTCTATTACAGCTATTACTATTAATGGCGATGAGAATATTGAAATTATTCCTAAAGCAGAAGAAAAGGAAGATGAAAATACTGGTAATGGTAATGATGGTAATAATCAGATAGATGATAATTCTAATAATCAAGATGGCAATGATGGAAATACTGATGGGAATCAAACTGCTAATAATGACAATGCCGAAATTGTTAAACGTAATGAACTACAAGTAACATTAAAAGATGCTAGAATTGGTAGTACTAGTGTGAGTGTGTCTTTTGATTTAGAAAATGCTAGAGAAGATGATTCTTTGACACTTAGTGTTACTAATTTGGAAACTGGTAGGACAATAAATAAATATGGTGATATTCAAGCAGATGAAGAAATAAGAGTTAATTTCTTATCACCTAATTCTAAATATTTATTTACAGTTGTTAATGAAAGAGATGAAAGTAAATATTTTCAAAAAGTATTTGAAACAAGCGATTTTGGAATTAAATTGGAAAAGGTATATGCTACTGATAGTGAACTTGGATATAAAATAACAGTTGATAAAGATAGTGATATAAGGGATGCTAAAGTATCATTGTATAAGTTTGACGAAGAAAGTAATAAGAATTCTGAAGAACCAGTTGCAAGTTATAAATTATCTGATTTAACTACTTCGGCAAATGGGGAATATAGTAATGTTTCATTTACGGGGTTAGATAGTGATACAATCTATACAGCTGTTTTGGATGAGTTTTCAGTTATGTCAACTAACTTTAAAGATTTATATAATATAACATTAACTTCTATGACCCTTAAGAAACTGCCAACATTTAGTGAGATGACAATTAATAAAGATAGTGGCAATGGAATATTTAAATTAGCACTTGAAAATATAAGTGATCCTGATAATGCAATTGTTGGATATACTTATCGTATATATGAGAATAGTAATCAAAAAGATACCGCAATTGAACCAATAACTAAAACTAATGCTTCACCAATTCAAGTAAAAATTGGTAATGGTGAAAATGAACTTAAAAATGATACAAATTATTTTTATAGAGTTGTTATTGAGTACTATGATAATGAGAAGTATATTGAATATATAACAAGCGATAGTATTGTATTTTCTATGGGTAGTGATCCGTTTGTTACTGTTGTTCCAGATAAAGAAAAAATAAGTTACAATCAAATTGCTGCAACGATTTATCTTACAGATAATAGTTGTTCAATTTCAATGCCTGATAGAGAAAAATGCGATGGTGATAATACAACGGTATTAGATGTTAAAAAGAGGGATCCATATACAGGACGCGAAGAATCAATCGCTGGTTATCCTAGAAGCATTGCTTTTGATGTTGATGGTAATATAATTAAAAAAGATATTATTGTTGATAATCTAGATCATGGAACAACATATGTTATTTATGTTTCAGCTGTTCGTAATGATTTATTAAGTGCTGGGTTAGCACAAATTAGTAACTCTGCCGAATCTGAAAACTATATTATGACAAAGTTTTTAGCTACTTTTGAAGCAGAATGGAAAGCTGGAGATAGTACAACGACACATATTATAAATATGGATACTCAATTAAAGGGTAGAGAAAATGATAATGCAATTAGTTCAAGTGAAACAGCTAGTATTATTAATAGAGTAGTTATTAGACTTTATAATGGGCAATATGAAGGTAATTTGGCTAGTCAAAGATTGCTTGTTTCAAAACCATTTGAAAATACTGAAGATACTACTTTGAAAGAGATGTTTTATGATAATCCTTATAAAATTACAACTGATGAAACGTTTGAATTAGATATTGATACATTAAAACAATTAACTAAAAATGAAAATGGTAAGTTAAGTCCTTATTATACGTTAGCAATATATGCTTATTATGACATTAATGAACAATACTCAATATTGATTGATAAAAATATTAAAGATTATCGTATTAATAAAGAGTTGTTGGCTGATGAAATTAAGGATCCAACTATTACACTTGTACCAATTAAAAAGGAAGAAAATGATGCTTTTCCTAATTTGACAGTTGAGACAACAGTTGGTTATAAGGTGACAGCTAGTTTTGATAAAAATGGATTAATTAGTAACGATATGAATCCAGTTGGTATAAATATGTATGTATATGATGCTGTTACTAAGGAAAAAGTACAGTTTTATCAAATGGATCAGGCTGGCAATCTTACTTTAACTGAAAAAATAACAGCAGATATTAATGATGTAGGATCATATACTGATTATATTTATATGGGATATGGTACAGATTATGGTACAAAAGATACTATAATGAGTAGAGGAAATAGTTACTATATTGGGTATGAGGTAGTTACTCAAGGTGAAGATAACATTAAAGGATTATATCCTTCTAATGTTATTGAAGAACTTCCAGTAAGTTATGGATATTATGAATTAGTTAAAACTGATAAAGATAGTCCAAAAATTAATTATTTATATGTTGATAAATCAACATATAATAGCGTTATTTACAAATATGAAATAATTGATCCAGATAGAGCTATTTATAGTACAACAAATTATAATTTATATTATAGTGTTAATGATGATGGAGAATATGAAATAGATATTACTGATGACATAAAAGAGGAAAATCCACTTACATTTACAGGCGATTTCACTGTTGGTAATTTAGATAAAAATGATGAGGATAAATTAGGGTATACATTATTTTATAAGGTAAATATTAACAAGACTGGTAATCCTAGTGATGATATCAAAAATAAAACGATAGGTCTTACTAATAGGCTGTTTGAAGGATATTATGATGTAACTGAAGAAAAGTATAATTTTAAATATAAGGTAATTAATAATTCTTTATCTGATAATAAGGTTGTTATTAAAATGTTAGCTAAGCAAGAATTACTTGATCGAATTGTTAGTTATAGAATGAATTTTAAGGATTCAAAGGGAAATGTATATGATGCTCCAGAAGAATGGCAACTAAAAAAATGTCAGGATGATGGTAGTTATAGATGTCTTTCTGTTGATTATATTAAATTAAAAAACAATGGAATGAAATCAGATAATCAAGAAAATTTGATTACAGTATCTGTTAGTGCAGTATATGATAATGGACTTATGGGATATAGTTATACTGTTGGTGAAGGCAAGGATTATCCTTATATGATAATGCAAAATGATAGTACAAAATCTAAATATGGCTATTATATCATTTATACAACGAGTGGAACACCAATTAATTTAACAGAAAGTTTAGAGTTGGCTAAAGGATACTATACATATTCAAAAATGACAGATGCATTTGGTTATTATAGTGAATATAATACTTCACATGTTGGTTCAATAAACTACAAGTTAGTAAGTGAAGGATATAAATCAGCTTCTTTGGGTACATTAAATCCAAAAATGATGTCTGTTTCTAAAATGACAAGTAATGAGAATACTTTCTCATTTAGTAGTGTTACACCAACGGTAGCTATTAATCAAACGACTCGTTTAATTAATGGTGCTAAGGTAAAACTTCAATTAACAGGTGCAGATATAGATGAATTTTGTGAAGAAAACACTGGTGATAATTGTGTTAATACAAGTAATGGTGATAAATATATTTACATTGAAACTTGGAACGACTCTGCTTTGGTTGGTGATTTGTCACAGACAATTAGGCCAACTTTAAAAGTAAAGATTAATAATTCAAATACTGGTGAAGAATTAGTTGCTGATATTATTAATTTATATAATGGTAAGGATTATTATTATAATGTTTATGCTTATTTAAATAAAAATAATCGAAAAGAATATACACAATTATTTGATAATGCTTCAGCCGATAAAGGTAATGGCTGGGAAACAAAAACATACGAATTTAAGAGTAAATTGCTTAGTGAAGTATTCAGTAGTTATACTTCAAATTATAAGCCAAGTTTAACTGGTGGATATAATGATAAATTATTGGATACGACTATTAATTTAACTGCATATGATAATTCAGTACCATTTAATTTTGATGTTAGTTATGCTTTCTGTCAATATGATGATGAAAATTGTGGCGTTGGGGAAGATAATACTAATATATTTAAAAAGGTAATAACTGCCGATAATGTTAAAGCAACAATTACAGATCAAGTCGATATAAGTAGTTATGATTTAACATATAATAAAGATTATTATATGTATATATATGTTACTTATGATTATTATGATAAAGATAAAAATTCAGTAATTAAAAATACGGTTCCATTTTATTCTAATAAAGTAACTGCTACGGTTCATTTAAATGAGCTTCTTCCACCTGAATTTGTTGTTAGAAAAAGAAAAGCTGTTTATGTTGATGGAAAGTATGGGATTGATTTAAATATTGAAGTCATTGATAATACTTATAGAACTTTAAACGATGGAAAATATCATGTTAAAGTTGTTGATAGTAATGGTAATATAGTTGGTAATTTGCAGATAATGAATGCAGATGAAACTTATACGACTGTTAGTACGAATAGTGATTATGATAGCTATGATTTAGATGCAACAGTAAAAGGAAGCTCAGTTCGCATAAGTGGACTTACGGAAAGCACAAAATATACAGTATATATTTTTGGAGATGCTGACTTAAAAAACGAAGGCGATTCTCAAATTACTAAACATATTGTTAAGGAATATTCGATGTATACTACTAACTCATTTGGTGTTGCCTTTGGACAAACCGTTGGTTATGGTATTACTGAAAATAGTGTTGTATTATCATTCCCTAGTGGTTCAAATTTTGACAATATTGAAATTGTTGAATATTTAATTGAAGATCTTAATGGAACTGATAGACATGATGGACAGTATATTATTGGTGATGATAAATACTTTGATATCGATACGGAAGCCGATGAATGGAGATTTATTATTGATCCGGTAGATATGAATAATATTTTAAATCATACGTATCTAATTACAACAAGATATTATGTAAATGATAAAGAAACAGGTAATGCTAGATGGTTTGATTTTAACGATAATGATTCATTTAGTAGACCAGTAGTATATATTAAAAAGAAAAACTAATTTGGAGGTAAAGAATATATGAGGAGAAAATATGATTTAAGGAATAAGAGAAATTTTATGATAATTATGATTTTGATGATACTTATTGTCGTTATTTTCTCCTTATTCATTTATAAATATCGTCATGCTGCTAAAATAGTATATACTATTAGTAGTGATAGTATTTTGCAAGATGAAAATAAAAACTTTATTACAGTTAATAGTGATAGTGACCTTAAAGTAAGATGGAATGGTAATTATTATTTAGTTTATCAAGATAGTAAGGTTAATTTAGGTAAGAAAGTAATTGCGTATAACATGGTTACTGGTAAAATAAAATTATATGGAAAAATGTATGAAATTGATGCCTCTGGAAAAATTAATGCAACGGATGGAGAAACAGAATTAGCAACGACTGATAATAAATTTTATAAATTGGCTGATAGAGAATACTTGCTTGTTGATAGAAAAATAATAAGCGATGATAATAGCATTGATGCAAGTAGTTATTTATTAGTTGAACTGGATAAAATGGGAAATGCTAAGTTATCTAATAATAAACTTAATTTAAAAACAATTAATCCAACGGTATTAAGGACATCTGATTATACTTTTGATATAGCTAATGAAATACTTAAATATAGCGATTTGGAAATTGACTTAAAGAAGGTTATTGGAACAACTAATCAATATAAAGAAGATAAAAAAGAAGATGATGATGAAAAGCAAAATGATGGTAATAATGATGGTAGTCAGATGAGTACATCATCTACGCAAGTTGTTAGTAATGGCAGTGGAAATGGTAGTACGTTGGTTACTAATAATAATGATGGTGATGTGTCTTCAATCGAAGAAATTAAAGATAAAACAAAGATGACTTCAGTAATTAGACCACAGACAGGAATTAGTTCAATAGATATCGATTATGTAATATATGATCCATATAATGAATATAAGTCAGTTTATGCTGAAATTACAAAAAATAATAAAGTTGAAACAGTTTATTTGTCAAAGACTGATACACATGTTGTTTTTGAAGGATTAATTCCAAATAAGGAATATAATATTAAGTTTATATATACAACAGTTGATGATGATACTGGTGAAGTTATACTTCATAAGTTTGATGATTTAACATTGAAAACTAAGATGCCTAACTATAGTATTGCTGTATATAAAATAAATAGTGTTGATAAAATAGAGGTTAAATATAAAGTATATTTAGATACTAGCTATAAAATAGATTCTGTGAAAGTATCAATGACATTTGATTATAGAAAAAAGCTTAGTGATGATACAACTTCAATTGTCAGTGAGACTGTTGTTGATACGCTTTCTGTTGATAATAATTCATCTGTTTTGATAGGAACCTTTGATGTATCTGAATATGATATTGTTAGTGGGTCAGTCATTGATTTAAATATTGATAGTGTAAGTAATGAAAATGGTACACTTGTTATAAACAGCAGTTCACCATTTAAATATGGGAGGTAATAAATATGAAAAGAATTATTGATTTTTGTAAACAAAAATACAAAATTTTGATTCCTGTAATGGTGGTATTTGTTTTGCTTATAACAGTTTATTTCTTGTATCGCGAATATAAATATGATAATTATAGAAATAAAGAAGAAATTTCAGTATTTCAGTATTTTGGAGGTGTTAAAACAGAATATACGGCGATTGTTACTTATAATTTAAAAAAGACAATTGTTGATGTTACTCCAAAAGATGAAAAAATATTATATGATGCTACACCGATATATTATAAAAATGATGAAAAAATGATATTTCCTAAGGAAATGAATGCTGTCTTTCCACTTGAGGATGGAAAACAATATAGAGTATATAAATATTCATTGTATGATGATACTCTTGATTTGGGTAAACTCTCTAATGGAATTGAGGAAGGAAAATATAATAATTTCTTCTTATATGATGGTGAAGGATTATATTTCTTTTCTGATGAGGTTAGTCTTAAGATAGATGGTAAAGAATATGTTAAACTTAGTGCTAATTCTTATGTTGACGTCGATGATTATACTCTTGTATATTATGATAAAGAAAATGATAAATCTGAATTATTAGAAATTGAAGGAAAAAAGATAACAGCTACTTCTGATAAATTAGATTTATGTTTAAATGAACACTATTTTATGTTATTTGGGGAAAGAATTTTATTAACTAAACCATATAATTTGAATAGCCTATTTAAATAATTGACAAATAAAAGAAAACGATGATATAATAAATTTTAGAATAGAGAAACTATAGAAGGAGTGAAAAAATGGAAACGATTTTATCAAATACGGCTTTAGCAATTGGAATTATGATAGGACTATGCTTTTTAGGACTTGGTATTGGTGTAGGTATACTTGGTGGGAGGGTAGCAGAAGCTATCGGTAGAAATCCTGAGACTAAAAATGATGTAGTGCACTCTGTAATGACAATACTAATAATTACAGCAGTATTTTTACTTTTCTTATTTGCTTTTTGTTTCTTATTGTTATTCTTTAATCCGCTTGTAACATACTAAGATGCTTATTGTATTTATTGTTGTTTGCTTGGTTATTGCTTTTCTTGTTTCAATAATGTTCTTAATCCTTAAAAAAACAGTTGGAATTGTCAATGATCAAACAAAGTCTTATTTTGTAAATAAATTGCAAGGTTATGATGATTTAATACAAGATAAAGAAAATAAATTACTTGAGATTGATAATTTAATTAAGGATAGAGAAAAGGGAATAAAAGAAGAGGAAACATTAAAAGGTAGTAATCAAGAATATGCGTTTGATAATAATGTAATTGATTTATTTAATGAAACAAGATATCAAAATCAAAATATATTTGAATTAAATAGAAAGATTGATGAAAATTTTGTTGTTAATTATGAAGAATTAATTAGAGATTTTCTTACTTTGTGTGATGAGAAAAATGATTTTGATTTTTGTAAACAATTAAGGGGTAAATTTGATAGTGATGTAGTTTATGAACTTAAGAGTATGCTTAAAGATGATTATGAAGCAAAACTTAAGGAAATGCTAGATAAAAAAGAATATAAAGTGTATGAAGCTTTTAAACTTGTAACAAGTGAAAATAATGTAGATAATTTTATTGATTATTTGGATCAACTTGTTGATTTAAATAATCCTAAAATAAAAATATTGGTTGGTAATAAGAGTGAAAATTATGATCATCTAAATGAAAATATTGAAACAGTATTTAATGATAAGATATACAGGGGAATTAAAATTGTATATAGAAATAAGGTATATGATTTTAGTTTAAGTGAAAGGAATGTATAGTATGGATGACATTTGGACTAGCAATTTAAATGAAACAGTTGATAATATTAAAAATAACGATAATATTTATAATACTGGCAAGGTAATTAAAGTAAACGATTATAATATAGAAGTAACTGGACTTAATGATGTGTCTTTTTATGAAGAAGTCAATATTGATGATAAGGCTTCAGGATATGTCTTTGGAATATATGCTGATAGAGTAATTGTTGCTTTGGTTAAAATAAATAGCGAAATTAAACCTGGTGATATGGTTTATGCATTAAGGAAAGAATTTAAGTGTCTTTTTAGTTTGGATTCAATTGGCAAAGTAATTGATGTTTTTGGTAATGATTTAATTGCTGGTAAAAAGTTTGATAATTTAGTTGAACTAAGTGTTGAAAATAAACCATTACCAATTATGGATCGTGGACTTGTTAAAAGAGAAATGTTAACAGGAATTACGGGTATTGATTTAATATATCCAATTGGTAAAGGACAAAGACAATTAATTATTGGCGATAAAAAAACAGGTAAGACACAAATTTGTTTAGATACAATTGTCAACCAAAAAAATAAAAATGTTTTATGTATATATGTTGCTATTGGTAAAACAAAAAAAGAAGTTAAAGATATATATTATGAGCTTACAAGAAGAGGGGCTGCTAGTTATACAATTATTATTGCTTCATTTCATGATGAACTGCCTACAAGAACATATTTAACACCTTATGTGGCATTATCAATTGCTGAATCATTTATGCTTCAAACATATGATGTTTTAGTTTGCTTAGATGATTTAAAGAAGCATGCTGATATTTATAGACAGATAAGTTTGGCAAGTAAGAAAACACCCGGTCGTGATGCTTATCCGTCAGATATTTTCTATGCTCATAGTAGACTTTTAGAAAAAGGATGCCAACATAAGAATGGTGGATCTATTACAATTTTACCAATTGTTGAAACAAAGGCAGGAGATATTACTGATTATATATCTACAAATATTATATCTATATGTGATGGACAAATAGTATTATCTGAAAAGAATTTTACAAAGGGTGAAAAACCTGCTATTGATTATGGATTATCTGTATCACGTCTTGGCGGTAATGTTCAGGACGATGAGATGAAAAAAGTTGGTAGTAAAGTTAGAATAGATTTACTATCTTATTTGGATGTTAGACAAATATATGAATTGGCTAATACTGATGAAATGAGTGAAGATTTACAAAAAAGACTTCGTGAAGGTAAAATGATGATTGATTGCTTAAAGCAATATAAATTTTCACCTAAGACAAAGCAAGAAATGATTAATAGTTTTAACTTTTTAGTTGATGAGAAAAAATAGAAAGGGTAATAGTTATGGTAGTTGGGAAAATTATATCAATTTTTGATATTAGTGTAGAAGTAATTCTTAGCGATGAATCGGTTAAAATTGGTGATATTTTGGCTTTGGAAGATAATTATGATTATTCTTTTGAAGTGGTATCTATCAATAACGTTAGTGCTACTTGTATTAGCCTTGGGACCACTAGAGGTCTAAAAAAAGGTAGCGAAGTAGTAAAACTAAGTGAAGGTATCCAAATTGAATATTCTGATAATGTTTTAGGAAGGGTATTTAATTCTTATGGTGATTTAATTGATAATAAAGAATTTAGTTCAATTAATAAACGTACTATAAACCATGATACTGTAAGTTTAAAGAACGTTGACGTGACAGCTGATATTCTTTGGACAGGAATAAAAGTAATTGATTTCTTTGCACCGCTTCAAAAAGGATTTAGGATGGGTCTTTTGGGTGGCGCTGGTGTTGGTAAAACAGTACTTATTAAAGAACTTATTCACAATGTTTATTCGTCAATAAATGCTCATGCGGTGTTTGTTGGAGCTGGAGAACGTAGTCGTGAAGGTAAAGAATTATATGAAGAAATGAAAGAATCTAATTTATTAGATAAAATGAGTATGGTTTTTGGGCAAATGGGCGATAATCCAGTATCAAGAAGTAAGTCAGTATACTCAGGACTTACACTTGCAGAATATTTAAGAGATGAAAAAAAACAAGATGTTCTTTTGTTTATTGATAACATATATCGTTTTATTCAAGCTAAGTCAGAAATAGCTACCGAACTTAAACAATTATTAATTGAAAATGGATATCCAGCTGATATGGCTAATGAGATAAGTAAGATTGAGGAGCGAATTAGTTCAACTGAAGACGGATCAATTACTTCATTTCAGGCTATTTATATTCCGGCTGATGACTATAATGATGAAGCAGTACAAACAATTACATCTTATATGGATGGACAAATTGTACTTGATAGAAAGATTGCAGAACTTGGATTATATCCAGCAATCGATGTCTTTAAATCAACTTCTAAGTTGGTAGATGTTGAGAAAATTGGAGAAAGACATTTTAAACTTATTGAGGAAGTTTTAAGATATTTAACTAGATATAATGAACTAGAAGAAATTATAGCTATTTTAGGTATCGAGGAACTAAGTGAAGAAGATAAAAGTATATTCTATAGGTCAAGAAAATTAAGATATTATTTTTCACAGCCAATGTTTGTGGCAGAACCATATACTAATATTCCAGGACAATTTGTTAAGATTGAGGATATTTTAATCGATGTTGAAAATATTTTAAATGGATCTTATGATAATGTCGATGAAAGTAAATTCTTATTTATAGGTAAATATCATGAATAATAATCAGGGTTTAAAAGTAAGAATATTTGATTTGGAAAATGGACTTATAGAATATGAACACATAAAGGTAATTAGAATAATTAGTAAGAATTATAATCTATTAATTATGCAGGATTATTTGCCTATTTTGGGTGAAATAGAGGGTAGTGTTGATATAAAAAATGAAGATATAGAAATTAATTATAAAAGTATTAAAGCCTTTTATATGAATAGTGGCAATGTATTTAATTTAATGATTAAAGAGGGTAATTGATATGGATAAAAGTCTTCCAATACTTGGAAATATTGTCAATTTTTTGGTAGTGGCTATTATATTTCTAATAGTACTAGCTATTACGTTTAAGATTACATTAAAAAAATATAATGTTAAAACAAGTAAAATAAAGTTTTATGGCTTGTTTTTAGGAATGGATAATCGTAGTATTCTAGCTTTTAGTATGATTACACTTAACTATATCTTTTTGATATGGTGTGTAGCTACTTTTAGTGGCCTTAATATCTATTATATTTTTATTACGGTATTCTTTATGATATCTAGTGATATTATAATAAAAGATTATAATCGTATATTTGTCGATTTAGTATTTTCAATGATTAATATACTTTGTATCTTTGTTACAAGTATGTTATATGATTATTTGACTACGACTTATACGTCAGTGTTTTTACTAATAGTATTGGGACTTGTGACAATATTTGTATTTTTATATTTTACATATATGACATTTAAATTACTTAATAATATTGTTTTAAAAGAGGATAATTTGAAGAAGCGTGACTACAAAAAGATATAAGGAGGAAGATGCATGAAAATTAAAAATGTTGTTAAAGTTATGAATTTTCAATCGCTTCTTAGAATGGATAAAGCTTTAAAAGAGGCTGATAAGTATCGTGATGTGGGTAAGGAAATAACTGAAATATTAAGTAGAATAATGTATAACAAAAATTTAATTTTGGATAAAATGATTCTTGCTCCTGATAGTAATAAGCCTAAATTAAATATATATATTGCTAACGATTATGGATTTTGTGGTAATTTTAATTCGGAAGTTAGTAGACAGATAAAAAAAGATATTAATGAATATAAAATAATTATTGGTAAGAAAATTATTTATACTGATGATAAAGTATTACTTAAAATTGAAAAAGAACAATTTGAACAAAGATTTATGGAAATAGAAAGATGCATTGATGAGGCAATACGTAGTATGAATTATAGTGAAGTAAATGTATTCTATAATCATTATCATTCACTTACATCATTTGAATTTGTGAAAATCAGATTATTTCCAATTGAATTTAAAGGTGAATATTATGAAGGAGAAGACTTTGTAATTGAAACCAATATTAATGACTTTTTAAGTAGTTTAATGACTTTTTATATTTGTTATCAGCTTAGAATGTGTGAAAGTATTTCATTTGCTGCTGAAAACGTACTTAGAAGTCAGATAACTTCGTCAGCTTTAGATAAGATTAAAGAGAGAGAAGAAGAACTTAAGCATGAAGAGGCTAAGATGAGAAAGCAAAAGAGTATTCTTAAGAGTGTAGAAAATTATAAGAAAGTGATGTAATTTGGAGGTGCTTTTATGATAAAACAAGGAATAAATGACAGCATATTAGAAAAAAAATATAAGATACTTAGAACAAGCATAATGCTTGGTAATATTCGCAACAGAGAAGAGATGCTTAGTAATTATGAGGAGACAGCTAAAGAGGTTGATAAGTTAAGACATGGCGTGTATGAAGAATTACTTGCAAGTAAAATGTATACAACGACGACATTAGAAGAAGAAGCTGATAGGCTTAAGGATTTAACATCATTTATTGAAAATAGAATTACTGAGAGAAATGAATTCCAAGATGATTATATTAAAATTACATCAAACTTTTTAGATGATTTACCTAAAATATCAATGGAAGATGAACTTGATGATTATAGATTAAGATTAGATAATATTTTAGAATATTTGAATAATTCTAAAGAAATTGAAGTACTTAATGGTAGATTAAAAGAATTAAGAGATACTCTTCAAGAAAAATATGAAAATAAAGCTAACAATGAAATAATTAATCAAAAATTAGAAGATGAACTTATCGATGAATATAATAAAATAATTTCAAGAGATGATTATTATGCTAGTTTAAACTATATGGATATTGATGCTGAACTTGTTAAAGTAAGTGTTAGTTTAAATGATAAATTAGAAGTTATGAATACATTTATATCTTCTTATGACGCACTTAAAAATGCTGGTATAAGTGGCGCTGAACGTGAAGAATATTTGTCATATGTAAGTGATGCTAAAAAAGATTATTATGTAGAACTTGAAAAAATGTATATGTTAAATATATATAAATTAGTATTAGATAAAGAAAATGATTATGATGCTTTATATCAAAAGAGAGATAAAATTGCTAATTTATTAAAGGAGAGATTAGCAAAGAGGAATGAGCTTGAAATAACTAGTAGGGATGAACTTGAATATTTTGCTAAATTATGTAACGAGCAATTTAGTATTATTAAATCACAGAAGTATAATATTGAGAATATTGATAGATTAATATTAGAAATATCAGATGCTGAGACAAGATTAGAAGAATTGGATAAGGCAAATAATAGAGAAGAGATAGTTGCTTTATTGGATGAATTTTCTGTTGATAAAAGAAAAATTGAAAAAATAGAACTTCCTAAAGAAGAAATAGTTCATAATGAAGTAATAAAGAAAAATAATGATGAAAGATTAATTAAACCTAGTAATATGGTTGTTAAGATAAGTGAACCGGTAAAGATTAATGTTAGAAATGCTGTTGATACGGCTAAATTAGTTATGAAAAAAGTAGTAATTGTCTTAGAACCTAAAAAGTTTAATGGTAAAAGAGATAAAATAAAAGAAGCAGAAAAGGAACTAGAGGAAAGAAAAAAAAGAGAGTTAGAATTAAATAAACAAAAAGATTTAGAAAAACAAGATGATATTTTTGTTACTTTTGATTCAAATAATGAGACTGCTTCTGAAGCAGATGATGTATTTATTACAACATCTAATCAAGGAGATATAAGTATTAATTTGGATACAAATGATTCAACTGGAAAGACAGTAGATAATGCGATTAAAATAAATGTTCCAAGTGATAATGTATCTATTCCAACAGAAATATTTATTGAAGAACCTAAGAAAGAAGAAAATAATTTATTTAATGAAACAGATCCATTCTTAGATGATAATCAGTTTGAAATAAATGACAAGGAAAAACAAGAAGGAATAGTTAGTGATATGCCTACTATTAGTGGTATAGGAACAGTTAAACCAAATAATATGCTTGCTAAAGTTGAAGCAACAGCTGAAGAAAATAAGGATATAATTTTACCTACTATGGGACTTGCCCATAATGATAGAGTGGATGTGCCTATTGTATCAGAAAATTATATTAAATAATAACAAAATATATTGCTTTTTGTAAAAAAAAATGATATTATTTAGATAGTAAGGAGGATAAGATAATGGAAAACAGAAATGGTCAAGGAATATTTTATGGGGTAATAGGTGTTGCAACACTTGTAGTTGCTATTATAGGTGCTACATTCGCATACTTTAGTGTAACAGCAAATGGAGCTACTCAAAATGGAGTAACTGCACAATCAGCAAATGTTGCTGGTACTCTTACAATTACTGATACACTTGGAACTGCAACTAATATGATTCCTGTAACTAAAGCTAATATGTTAACTTCATATGGTCAATCTGGTTCTGGTAATAAGGCTAAATGTAAAGGTGTTAGCCAAGCCGATGCAACACAAACTTTTGATTTGTGTAATACATATGATTTTACAATATCAAATAGTGCAAATATTGCTCAAACAGTTAATATCTCTTTAAAGACTGTTAGTAATAACTTTGCCAACCTTTATTATTGTGTTTATGGTTCTGCTGGAACAACAACACCTGTTGTAGATTGTAAGGCTGTACCTACTGGTTCTGAAGCTATAACTACAGTTAATATTGGTGCTGGTTCTTCTGAATCATATACAGTTGTATTGTATGTAAATGAAACTAATGGTGACCAAACTGCACTTGACTCTGGTAAAAATTATGTTGGTACTGTTGAAGCAACTACCGATAGTGGATCTAGTCACGTTACCGGTGTAATTGCTAGTTAGTCTAGTAGATGGTTAATTTATAAATTACAAGATAGTGTTTCTATCTTGTTTTTTTTATGTATTTTAACTCGGTGATAATTATTGAAGAAAATATAAGAGAAATTGGTATTATTTTAGTCAAAAAAAGAAAATGATAACTCTTTTTAGGAATGATATTAATGAGGAGGAATAATGGACTAATATAATATGAATAAGTTTAAGAATATATCTGATAGTGATAAACCAAGAGAAAGGTTATATAATTATGGAAGTGAATATTTATCTAATGAGGAATTAATTGCAATTATTTTAAAAACTGGAAGCAAAAAATATAATGTTAAAGAAGTTGCTTTATCATTGTTATCAGTACTTGGTGATGTTGAAAAACTTAAGGATATTGGAATATCTTCACTTATGAAGATAGATGGTATTGGGAAAGTAAAAGCTATTGAGTTAAAAGCGGCTTTAGAACTTGGAAAAAGAGTGTATATGACTAAATCAATAGATAAGATTAAATTAAATACTCCAATGGCTGTATATAGATACTTTAATATGCTTTTAAGGGATAAGAAGCAAGAGTATTTTTATGTTGTATATTTGGATACAAAAAATAATTATATTGACAAAAAATGCTTATTCATTGGGACAATTAATTTTTCAAATATTCATCCGAGAGAGATATTTAAGGAAGCATATTTATTATCTGCAACAAGTTTTATCTGTGTTCATAATCATCCTTCTGGGGATGCTAGTCCAAGTAAAGAAGATAAGATTACAACAATGAATCTTAAAGAGATTGGTTTAATACATGGAATTAATTTAATAGATCATGTTATTATTGGCTATAATAGTTATTATAGTTTTAAGGATAATAATGAAATGTAAATTAATAAATAGACATAAATGGCAATTTTAGGTATAATAAGAATGGAGAGTGATAATTGTGGCTACGGTACATATTGAAAGTAAAAGTAATGAAATTGCACCTATTGTTTTAATGCCTGGAGATCCAAAGAGAAGTGAGTATATTGCTAAGATTTTTTTGAAAGATTATAAATTAGTTAATAGTGTTAGAGGAATGATGGCATATACAGGATATTATAAAGATAGATTGATTACGATTTTTCCTTCAGGAATGGGATGTCCTAGTATGGGAATATATTCTTATGAACTATTTAAAGAATATGGAGTTGAAGATATTATAAGAATAGGTTCTTGTGGAGGATATGATTCAAGACTTAAATTAAATGATGTAATACTTGTTACTGGTAGTTATAGTGAGTCTAGTTATGGCATAATGTTAGATAATTATAATAAAAAAATAATAAAAGCAGATAATAGTTTGAATAATATTATTGAGAGTACAGCCAAAGATAAAAATAAAAAAATTATTAAAGGAAATATTTATTGTTCTGATGCATTTTATGAAAAAGAATATGATTATAAGAAAAGATGTGCTGAAAAAGATGTTTTAGGAATTGAAATGGAAACTTTTGCTTTATTTAATAATGCAAGATTATTTGATAAGAGAGCAACAGCATTACTTACGGTATCTGATTTATTTTTTTCAGAGGAAAAATTAACGAGTGAAGAACGTGAAAAAAAACTAAATGATATGATTGTTTTAGCGTTAGAAAGTTGTTTAAAACTTTAATTATTGTTAATAATAGATATAGAAAGTGAGGTATAAGATATGAAATACACGAGTTATGATATGAATGCTTATAACTTACATATTATTAATACAAATAAATTTAAAACAATAACAGTGGGTGTGGCTTTTAGAAGACAAGTTGTTAAAGATGAAATAACAATTAGGAATTTATTAAAAGAGTTAATGATTAATGCTACTTTTAATTATCCAAGTGAGAAAAGTTTGATTGTGGCAACTGAAAACTTATATGATTTAAAATTATCGGCAGCTAATTATCGAGTAGGTAATTATAGTGTAATGACGTTTAGAACACGATTCTTAAATGAAAAATATACAGAAAATGGAATGAATGCTGAATCAATTAAGTTTTTTTTAGATGTTATTTTTAATCCTAAATTAGATATAGATATTGATAAGTGTAAGAAAAAGATAGAGAAAAGTATTATGTCACTTAAGGATAATAAAATTAAGTATTCTTTGAATAAATTACTTGAGACGACTGGAGATAGGGCATATGCTTATAATGGATATGGATATTTGGATGATTTAGAAAAGATAAATTATGAAGATATTAAGAATTATTATGAAAATATGATTAAAAACGATATTGCCGATGTTTATGTAGTCGGTATGGTTGACGAAATGGAAATTAAGAATATTTTTAGAGAATATTTTAAGGTTAATACATTTCATAAGGATTGTGTTAATGTTTTAATTCCAGAATTAGATAGTCAAAGAAAAATGTTGGTATTTAGAGAAAATGATCAAGTAAATCAAACCCAGTTAGCTGTTTTATGTAATTTAAAAGGACTTACGGATAAAGAGAGGAAATATGTTTTACCAGTGTATGCTGAAATGTTAGGTGGAACAGCTAATTCAATTTTATTTGATGCCGTAAGAGAAAAGAATTCTTATGCATATTATGTAAATGCTATTGCTAAAGCATATGATAATGTTATGATGATTTATTCAGGAATCGAAAATGGTAATGAAGATAATGTCGTTAAGATAATTAAGAAAACACTAGCTAATATAAGCAAGAATAATTTTGATAATGATAAGTTTGAAAGTGCTAAAGAAACACTTATGTCAGCTATTAAGTCTAGTGCTGATACACCAATAGGAATAATTTCAAATTATTATGCCAAGGAATTAGTTAATTCACTTGATTCGGAGGAGAGAATAAAGTATATTGGTAAAGTGACACGTGAGGATATTGTTAAAGTTAGTAAAAAAGTAAAGATGCATACGATGTTTATATTGGAGGCAACAAATGAAGAAAATAACGATTAATAAGATAGATGAAGATATTTATTATGAACGATTAGAGAATGGATTGGATGTCTATTTATATGTAAACAATAATATGCATAATAATTATGTAACTTTTACAACTAAATATGGATCAATATATAATGAGTTTACGGACGAACATGGTAAAATGATTAAGTTTCCTAATGGAATTGCGCATTTTTTAGAACACAAAGTTTTTGCTCAAAAAGAAGGATTACAACCAGAAGAGTATTATGGCATGAATGGAGCACTTAGTAATGCTTATACGACTTTCAAAAATACCACTTATTTGTTTTCAGGTGTTAATAATCTTGAAGATAATGTTAGATATTTGTTGGATTTTGTTCAGAATTTATATTTAACTAAGGAGAATGTCGAATCAGAGAAGGGAATTATTATACAGGAGATTAATATGTGTAATGATAGACCAAGTGATATTCTTTATGATAAGATCAGACTCAATTCTATTAAAGACAATCCTTTTAGAGAGAGTATTATTGGAACAGTTAAGGAAGTTAAAAGTATTACGAAAGAGCAATTGGAAACTTGTTATAATCGTTTTTATAATCCAAGTAATATGTTTTTAGTAGTTACTGGTAATTTCGATAAGGATAAAATGCTAGAAGTAATTAAAGAAAATCAAGCTAAGAAACAATTTGCTAAAATTGATAATCTTGAATTAAAAAAATATAAGGAACCTGATAAGATTGTTAAAGCGAAAGAAATTGTTAAATGTAATACAAATATACCAAAAATGGCTTATACGATAAAGATACCAATTAAAGATTTTGAGATAGATGAAAGAAAATTAAGTATCTATATGTTTATTATCTTTAATTTGTTATTTGGTGATACTTCAGAGTTTGATGAAGAATGCAAAAAAGATGGAATTATTACAAGTACAATATCTTATAATATGTTAAATATTGATACACATTTAATTATTTCTCTTATAAATACTGGTTATAAGTATGAAGAATTAATTAAACGAATTGATGAGAAATTTAAAAATATTAAGTTTAGTGAGATCGATTTTGAGAGAAAGAAAAAAGTATTAATTAGTAATGAGATATTTAGTTATGAAAATGTTGAGATGATTAATGATATGATTGTTGATAATATTATATTTGATGGTAAAATTGAGACAAATATTATTGATATTATTAAATCACTTGATATGAATGAACTTAATAATATTGTTAAGAAGATAGATTTTAATAATAAGAGTATTGTTATTTTAAAGAAATAAATCTTATAATAGTGCACTTTAAATGAGTTATCTCAAATTGAGTGCTTTTTGTTTATATAAATATTTTTTAATAATTTATCATATGTTTTACTTGAAAAAGATAATTAAGTATGTTAATATAAGTATGGCTTTTCAGAAAAAAATAGCACAAGCGTTGATCTATTTGCCTAGTGCCATAAAAGGTGGTAAGTAGAGAAGAGATGCTTGGAAGATTAAACAAAAGGAGGAATGTAATATGGCAGTAGTAGCGATGAGTTACTTATTAGAAGCTGGAGTTCATTTCGGACATCAAACTAAGAGATGGAATCCAAAAATGAAAGAATATATTTATTCTACTAGAGATGATATTTATATTATGGATTTACAAAAAACTACTGAAAAGTTAGAAGAGGCTTATGAAGCACTTAAAACTATCGTAGCTAATGGTGGAAAAATATTATTCGTTGGTACAAAAAAGCAAGCACAAGAAGTATGCAAAGAAGAAGCAGCTAGAACTGGTATGTACTATATGACTGAAAGATGGTTAGGTGGAACTTTAACAAACTTTAAGACAATTAGAAATAGAGTTTACTATCTTGAAAAGATTGAAAAGATGGAAACTGATGGTACATTTGATAAATTACCTAAGAAGGAAGTAGTTGGTCTTAAGAAGGAATATGAAAAATTAAATAAGAATCTATGCGGTATTAGAGAAATGGATAAATTACCACAAGCAGTTGTTATTGTTGATTCAACTAAAGAATACAATGCAATTAGAGAAGCTAATAGATTAGGTATTCCTGTATTTGGATTAATTGATACTAACTGTGATCCTGATAACATTGATTATGTTATTCCTGGAAATGATGATGCCGTTAAATCAGTTAAGGTTATTCTTGGAGCATTAAATAATGCCGCTGCTGAAGCACAAGGATTACCACTTGTTGATTATGTTACTGAAGATGAGAGCAAGAAGCAAGTAAGAGTTCACGAAAAACCAGTTAAAGAAGTTAAAAAGGAAACTAAAGAAGAAGTAAAAGCCCAAGCAAAGGTAGAAGAAAAGCCAGTAGAAGTTAAAGAAGAAAAGACACAAAAAGTAGAGAAAGCACCTAAAATTGATTTAACAATACTTACAGTTGCTGAACTTAGAGAATTAGCTAAGAAAAAAGAAATCAAAGGCTATTCAAAAATGAAAAAAGAAGAGCTAATTGACGCTTTGAAATAAGAAAAGAAAGAAAAGGAGCGATAAAAATGATTAGTGCAAGTATGGTAAAAGACTTAAGAGAAGCAACTGGAGCTGGAATGCTTGATTGTAAGAAGGCACTTGAAGCATCTAATGGCAATATGGAAGACGCAATTACTTGGTTAAGAGAAAAAGGTATTTCTAAAGCTGCTAAAAAGGCATCTAGAATTGCGGCTGAAGGTTTAGCTGTTAGCAAAGTTGCTGGCAATAGAGCAGTTGTTGTTGAAGTAAATTCAGAAACTGATTTTGTTGCTAAAAATGAAGAATTCCAAAAGTTAGTTAATATAATTGCTGATACTGTATTAAATAGTAATGTTAAAACAGTTGAAGAAGCAAATAAATTAACACATGATGGTAAAACTATTGAAGAATTAATTGTTGATAAAACAGCTACGATTGGAGAAAAATTATCATTTAGAAGATTTGAAGTTTTAGAAAAAGAAGATAATCAAGTATTTGGAACATATTCACATATGGGTGGAAAAATTGTAGCATTAACTTTATTAGATAAAGATGAAGAATTAGCTAAAGATATAGCTATGCAAGTTGCAGCTATGAGACCTTTATATTTGGATAGGGAAGCAGTTCCAACAGAAGTGCTTGAAAAAGAAAAAACTATTCTTAAAGAACAAGCTGAAAACGAAGGATTAGATCCTAACAAAATTGATATGATTGTTAATGGTAGAATTAATAAATATTATGAAGAGGTTTGTCTTGTAGATCAAGGTTTTATTAAAGAAAATAAAATGAAAGTTAATAAATATGTTGAATCTAAGGGTAGTAAGATTATTAATTTTGTAAGATATGAAGTTGGTGAAGGAATGGAAAAAAGAGAAGAAAACTTTGCTGACGAAGTTATGAAACAAATTAATGGATAATAAGATACTAGTGTCAAACTAGTGTCTTTTTCTTTACCTAGTTATTTTAAAGTGTTAAAATAGGTAAAGAGGTAATAAGTATGACAGAAGAAAAAGAACTAACAAAAGTAACATGTGAGTTACTAGAGAAAATTGAAGAAGTAAAAAATAATATAAAAAAATCAATGGTAGTTGGTGAAGTTAATATCCTTAAAGGAATAACTATTTTTGAGGTAGTATTAAAAGAATTTAATCCTAGTAAATTGGATATGGAAGAAGTAATTAGAATTGAAGAATTTACTAGTCATTATATTAGTAAAAAAGAAGAAGAAATGCAGAGAGTAAATCCTAAAGTGCATTATGGAATTAATAGATGCTTTTTAATAATTGAAGGATATGTGAAAACAAAGAAACTTGAAAAGCAGAAATAATATTGTTTTTTTATTAAAAATACTTAAAATATAGGTAATTTAGGGTTTACATTTAGTTGGTTTGGGTATATAATTTATTTACAAGTTGTGTGAAAAACGTGGATGAGGACACGATTATATTACGATGTTTATAGAGAATTAGTGGATGGTGTAAACTAATAACTTAGTAGTATAATTACTACCTTGGAGTTGCTACCGAAAGGCTAGCCGGCTGAAAGTCGTTATACTAATTAAGAAAAAAATAGGATGGTACCGTGTTTATAAACACTCCTTGTTAAGGAGTGTTTTTTATATTTTACAGGAGGAATAATTATGGTCATATCAATTTTTAAGTTTTTGTGGGAATATTATGGGGTTACGTTAGATGCTGGATCAGAATTAACACATGCTGTTGCCAAAAAGAATTTTAAATTGAAAGGTTGTCCATTTTGGTATGCAAAAGCTAATCCTGATTTAATAAAACGTGGTGAGATTATGTACGTAAGCGATACATATGGAGTAATCCTTCCATATATTTGTCCTAAGAAAAGAGAAGTAGCAATTAGTGAATGCACATTTACGGAAACGGTTACTAACGAAGAACAAATAGATGATAAAAGTATCTTAGATGAACTAGCTGAAATGCCGACATATCTTGTCGGAGAATTGCTTAGTAAATATAAAGATACCCCCTCATTTTATAAAGTTATTAAAAGAGAATTAATTCTTCGTGGAAGATATGAAAATAAAAAATATAAGTTAAGAAAGGAAATAATCGAAATCGAATTAGAGGAAGGTGAATATAATGATAAATATCAAAGAAGACGAGAAATTAAGTGTAAAAAATCATAGTTGTGCGCATTTGTTAGCACAAGCTGTTAAGCATTTATATCCACAAGCTATGTTTTGGGTTGGCCCAGTAGTTGAAACAGGATTTTACTATGATATTGATTTAGGGGATACAGTAATAACTGAAGAAGATTTAGCAAAGATTGAAAAAGAAATGAAAAAAATCAGCAAAGATGGTAAGCGAATTGTTAGACATGAAATAAGTAAAAAAGAAGCACTTGAAATGTTTAAGGATGATCCTTATAAGATTGATTTGATTTCTAGAATGAATGAAGAAGAAACAATTATTAGTTGTTATTCACAAGGTGATTTTACTGACTTGTGTCGTGGACCACATGTTGATACAGTTAAGGAACTTAAGTATTTTAAATTAATTAAAGTAAGCGGAGCTTATTGGAAAGGTGACGCTAAGAATAAAATGCTTCAAAGGATTTATGGCGTATGTTTTGATACCCAAGAAGACTTAGATGCATATTTAAGAGAGTTAGAAGAAGCCAAAGAGAGAGATCATCGTAAAATAGGTAAAGAACTTGAAATATTTATGTCCGATGATTTAATTGGTAGAGGACTTCCAATGTTTTTACCAAATGGTTATATTATTTGGCAAGAATTAGAAAATTATATTAAAGAAAAAGAAAGAAAACTAGGATATCTTCATGTAATGACACCTTGTGTTGGTACGGTAGATTTATATAAAACAAGTGGTCATTGGGATCATTATAAAGAAAATATGTTTCCTGCTATGGAAGTTGATGGAGAGGCATTTGTGCTTAGACCTATGAATTGTCCACACCACATGATGATATATGCTAATAAACTTCATTCTTATAAGGATTTACCAATTAGAATTGGTGAAATTGCTCATGACTTTAGATATGAAGCAAGTGGAGCTGTTAAGGGAATTGAAAGAGGAAGACATTTTTGTCAGAATGATGCTCATTTGTTTGTGACGCCTGAACAAATTAAAGATGAATTTAAACAAGTTGTCGATTTAATCTTTGATGTTTATAAAGATTTTAATATTACCGATTATAGATGTGTATTGTCACTTAGAGATCCTGAAGATAAGGAAAAATATCATCCTGATGATGATATGTGGAATAAAGCTGAAAGTGAACTTAGAGAAGTATTGAATGAACTTGGTATTGAATATACAGAGGAAATTGGAGAAGCAGCTTTTTATGGACCAAAATTAGATGTTAATGTTAAACCGGCTGTTGGAAATGAATATACATTATCAACATGTCAGTTAGATTTCTGTTTGCCAGCAAAGTTTGATTTAAAATATGTAGATGCTGACGGCACTAAAAAGACACCTGTTGTCTTGCATAGAGCTATTTTAGGTTCATTAGATAGATTTATGGCTTATATTTTGGAAGAAACCAAAGGTGTTTTACCGCTTTGGTTAAGTCCTGTTGAAATAAATGTTATTCCTGTTAATAATGAATATCATTTAGAATATGCTAAAGAATTATTTAATAAATTGGATGATAAAGGTATTAGATGTGAACTTGATAGTAGAGATGAAAAACTAAGCTATAAAATTAGAGAGAGTCAAACGAGAAAAATTCCATATACATTAGTTATTGGTGATAAGGAAAGAGATAGTAATATAGTCACTTATCGTAAGTTTGGTACACAAGAATCGGTATCTTTAGCAACAGATGATTTTATTAAAATGATTGAAGATGAAATTAAAAACAAAGGTAATAAATAAACTATCAGAATAACAAACTGATAGTTTTTTATTTAAATATAGTTGTTGTGTCAAATTTATGTCAAATATCTATTAATGTCGAAATATTGTGCTATAATTTATTTGAATGATAGTTGATGGTGAAGATATCTATCATGCAGGTGGTGTTTGGTTCAGGGGAACACTTAACTTGAGAAAAAATTAAAAAAGGAAGGTAGAGATGAAAAAAATAGGAAAAAAACTTAGTTACTTTACCAAGATTTTTCTAGTTTTAGGAATGTTTTTTAGTAATTTGACTGGTTTATCAACTGTTTTTGCTTATGAGGGTGAAGACAATTTCGATATTCAGTTTAATGAAGAAAATCAAAATATTTTAATTAATTATTTATCTGAGCTAGAAGCAACTGATGAAGTAACAATTACAGTAAGTGAAAAGTATACTTACTTAGATGAGAGTAGCGATGAAAATACTGCTACTTATGATGTAGTTGGAAGTGATTTACTTGCCGATACTGGTTATGAAGTTGATTCTCAACTGCTATTTGGCAACTTTTATGATGGCACTTGGAATGTTGTTGTTTCATTATTTGATAAGACAACTGAAGAAGATTTAGGTAGTAAACAAATGGAGCAAGAATTTAGTGCAACAGAAGGCATGATGTTTCATTTGTTAGATGCTGAGGATCAAGAAATTGGTCAAAATGAAGAAGGTATTTATGAAATTGATGCTAGTAATGAAAAAATTAGTGTAATAGGATTAATGACCCCTGGAGGATTAAGCCCTAGCGATACTTTCGTTTTTGATGAAACTGAGTATACAACTGATGAAATATTTGATTATTTCTTTACTAGTGAAATAGATTTATCAGGACATTTATATGGTGAATATACAATCCCAGTTACTTTTGAAATTACTAAAAATGGTGAAGTTATCGATTATTCAAAAGAATATAAGATTATGTATGGTACATATGAAATGAATACCAATAAGTTAAATGAAAGCGCTAGTAACGTATCACTTAGTGATAAATATCAATTTGAAGGTACGGAAAAGAATGGTACGATTAATGTCTTCTTAAGTGATGATATGACAATAGCTGATTTATATAATATCGTTAGTGATATGGTAGGTGAATCAGAAAATATCAGTATGGTTCTTAGCAATAGTGAAAATGAGGATATATTAGCTGGATATACTGAAGAAGTTGATTTACAAGAATATTTAGCTGGATTTAGTATTGATAATAGTACAAAGATTACCTTAACTGATGAAGAATTAACAATTACTTATAGTGCATCAATTGTTGGTGATGTTAATAAGGATAATCAAGTTAATGAAGATGATGTGTTAGCGTTGATAGATCAAGCTATAGGTAAAGAAGAGGCTATTAAAGAAACATCTGATTTTGATAAAGATGATAACGTTGGAACACTTGATGTTATTTATTTGGATCAAATGTTAGCTGGTAATGATACTAATATTACGAAGGAAGAAGTAGCATTAGATACAAGACTTGATTTAAATAGTGAAGAGATATCTAGTGGTGATGAGTTTACCATCGATTATACGATGACAGTATCTGATAATGAGGTTAGTGGTTTTGCTGGAAATATTAGTTATGATGATAGTGCTTTGGAACTTACTAATGTATTAGTAAAAGATGCAAAAGGTAATAACTATGAAGGTAAGTTTATATATCTTAAAGATAAAGCAATGGTTGCTTTAGTAGAAATTGATGATGAAGGTAATGAAACAATTTTACCACAGGATTATACATTATTAACACTTACATTTAAAGCATTAAAAGCTGGTACAAGTTCTGTTAAAATTGATAATGCTGAGTTCTTTAACGGAAATGTTTATTATGAAGGCGATACTAATGCTACGGTTAATGTAACGGTTAATGAAGCAACTGATAATAGTTTATCATCACTTACAGTGGCTGGACAAACAATTGAATTACAGGATGATGTGCTTGAATATGAAATTACAGTTGGAAATGATGTTACAGCACCAGATGTTGAAGCAATTGTTAGAAATACGGCTGCTAGTATTAGTTCAATTGTAGCACCTTCTGAGCTTGTTGAAGGAGAAAATGAAATTACAATTGTCGTTACAGCTGAAAATGGCGATGAAAAAGTTTATACTGTCAAAGTAACAAGAGAGGCAGCACCTAAAGAAGAAACAACTGTAGAACCTGTTAGTTATCAGGAACAAACTTATACACCAAGTTCTGAAGTTGAACCATCAACACCTGATGATGGTGATGATAAAGTATTGCCAGATGATACTACTAAAGATGATAATAAAATAATGAGAGTAATTGTTATTATATTGATTTTACTTGCAATTGCTGGACTAATTTATCTAATCTTTAAAGATGATAAGGATGATGAAGAGACAAAGAAAGCTAATAAAGATATTGATAAATTAAAAAAAGAGGATATTGATAAAGTAAAAGTTAATAAGAATAATTATAACGATAAAGCGAAACGAAAAAAATAGATAAAAAAGAAAGATTAATCTTTCTTTTTTTTTATTGAAATGATATAATTGTTATGATAGAGGTATTAGGAGGTAAAAATGAATAAACGTGGTCAAGCTTTAGTAGAGTTTGTATTAATATTACCAGTATTTCTTTTCCTAATGTTTGCTATCTATGATATTGGAAATATCTTTAATAAAAAGAATGCACTTGAAAATGATAGTGCTGATATTGTTTCTTTATATACTTCAGGTAGTACAGTTGATGATATTAATACAATATATTCTAATTTAGATATTACATTTAGCACTGAAGATAAATATACGATAATTACAATAAATAGAAATGTTAAGTTAATGACACCTGGCTTTAATAGATTATTTGGTAATCCATATAAGATAACTGTCAGGAGGTATATTCCTAATGAATAATAAAGGTCAAAGTTTAGTTACTTTTGTTTTAATATTACCAATTATTTTATTAATTCTTTTTACAGTTTATGATATTGGTAATATGGTTTTGCTAAAAAATGAGTTAGATAATATTAATTATATAGCTATAAATTATGGACTTGACAAATTAGATGATAATAATTTAGAAGAAAAACTTAATGATATAATTGTTAAAAATAAAGAAGATATTGATAATATTCAGATTTTGATTGAAAATAATGAAATTAATATTTTACTTGAAGATAGAATAACAAATAAGTTATCACTTATTAAAAAGATAAATGCATTTAATGCTAAATCTAATTTAGTTGGATATATTCAAGATGAAAAAAAGATTATTAAGAAAAAATAGAAAGGGTAGTTAATATGAATAATCAAGGGAAAATTATTACAATTTCATCAGTTAAAGGTGGGGTTGGTAAGACAACACTTACTATTAATTTAGCCGGTTTATATTTTCTAGATAAAAAGAAAGTATTAATTATTGACCTAGATTTATTTGCTGGTGGAATAGCTACTTGTTTAAATGTCAATGTTAAGAGAGATATTTATATGTTGGTAGATGCACTTAGTAATAATAAGCAAATTGAACTTAAAGATTATGTATGCAAATATAATAATGGTATAGATGTATTAGCTAGTCCTAAGGATCCGAGGGATGTATCTAAGATTGAAAGTAAATATCTTGATAAAATATTTGATATTGCTAAAAGAGAGTATGATGTTATTTTAATTGATACGATGCATTCACTTGATGAAGTTTCGTTGGTAGCTATTGATGCATCATATAATAGTGTCTTTGTTATTACAAATGATTTGGTTGATATTAAAAATATGAAGAGTTTAATTAGTATTTTTAATGAAATGGAAAAAACAAATTATAAGATTGTACTTAATAATTCTAGAGATACTGGAAGAGATTATATTAGTTTATTTGATATTAGAAATATGATTAAGGGTAATGTCGATTATACAATATCAAAAAACTTTTATATTAAGAATATTGATAAATATGTTTTGAATGGTGAAATACTTACATTAAATAAACATATATCAAAGTTTTATAATAGTGATATAAGAAATATGAATAAATTAGCTCTTTCTTTAATAGCTGATGTTAAGGAGGGGGATAGTGATGAGTAAGAGTTCAATGTTAGATGAATTTAATGTTCATAAAAAGATAGTTGAACAAGTCGATGTTAAAGATTATCAAGTATTTCCTGATAAAGCCAAACTTGATTTACTTAGAACTAAAATTGTTCAGAATTTAATTAATAATAAGATACCTAGTAATGTTTCGTTAGAACAATATATTAATGATGAAATTGATTTAACACTTGAGGATTATGATTTGAATTCAACTCAAAGAAGTCATATTTTTAACTTAATTCAGAATGAAATAAATGGATATGGACCATTAACTGATTTACTTAATAATGATTCAGTAACTGAAATAATGGTTAATGGAATTAATGATATATATGTTGAAATAGATGGAAAATTAGTTAAAGATGAGTCAGTATCATTTATTAATGATAATCATATAGTGAGAACAGTTCAAAGAATTGTTCAACCTTTGGGAAGAACAATCGATGCAGTTAATCCAATGGTTGATGCAAGACTTAGAGATGGCTCTAGACTTAATGCAATTATTCCGCCATTATCATTGACTGGTCCAGTTGTGACGATTAGAAAGTTTTCAAAGAGAATGGAAAGTATTGATGATTTACTTAGAATGGGAACAATGACTACTCATATGGCGGAGTTTTTACAGGCGTGTGTCGAAGCTAAACTTAATATTATTATTTCTGGTGGTACTGGTACTGGTAAGACAACATTACTTAATATCTTAAGCGGATTTATAAGTGATGAGGAACGTATTATTACTATTGAAGATGCCGCTGAACTTAAATTACATCAATCGCATGTTATTTCACTAGAAACAAGAATGGTTAATTATGAGGGTGAAGGTGAAATTACAGTTAGAGACTTAGTAAGAAATTCGCTTAGAATGCGTCCTGATCGAATTATTGTTGGTGAAGTTCGTGGCAAAGAAGCATTTGATATGTTACAAGCTATGAATACAGGTCATGAGGGTTCAATTACAACGTTGCATTCAAATAGTCCTGAAGATGCTATTAATAGATTAGAAACTATGATGCTTATGAATGATATGGAACTGCCTGTTAGTGCTATTGATAAATATATTGAAAAGGCTATTGATATTGTAATTCAAATAGATAG
Source organism: uncultured Clostridia bacterium (assembly GCA_946619755.1). Classification (GTDB taxonomy): domain Bacteria; phylum Bacillota_I; class Bacilli_A; order RF39; family UBA660; genus RUG705. The sequence goes on along the minus strand of CAMOMI010000001.1, from coordinate 3,874 downwards.
ATTATCAGATGGTAAACGTAAAGTAAGTTCTATATCTGAAGTAATTGGTCTTAAAGATGATAAGGTTAAATTAAAAGAAATATTTGCTTTTAAAGAAAATGGCTTATCAGAGCATGGTGAAGTAAGAGGAGAGTTTATTAAATACAAATATATACCAAAAGTATATGACAGAATGAAGAGAAAAGGAATAGTTCTTAGGGATATTTTTGGTGAGTAATATGAAAAAAATAAACTGGAAAGATGTTAGTTATGTATCAATATTAATTATTATTTGTATTGCATCTTTTTTGACAGCAAAATATATTGTTAGAAAAGATATTAATACTGGAGATATACCAATTGATACTAGTACAAGATTAGATTAGAATAAAGAGAGGTGATAATTATGAACAAAGAAGTTTTAATAGTGACAGTACAGGTATTATTAGTGCTTGCTTTTTGCGTAATTATCACTTTCTTTGTTAGATTAAATAATGCCTTTAAATTAGAAAAAAGAGTGGCTAAATATTGTGTTAGAAGAAGTAAAAATACTGAAGGATTAGCTTTGGTTGATAGAATATGGAATAGATATATTAAGTTTGTTAAGAAGCAGAGAAAAAAAATTAGAAAAATCTTTCCTACTTTAACTAAAATATATGATAAGTATTCTGTTGGTAGTGAATATAGGGCAGAAGATTATATTACACATAAGTTAGTAATTGGTATTTTATTTGTTATATTAACAATTGCTGCTATGGCTATACAGGGTAAAATGGTTACGACACTTCAAATTGTGTTTAGTTTAATAATAGGGTTTTATCTTTTAGATATTTATTTAATTATTGCCAATAAAATTAATAAGAAAAAGATAGAAAATGATATGTTAAGAGCTATTATTATTATGAATAATGCTTTTAAATCTGGAAAGTCAACGATTCAGGCAGTTGAGATTGCTAGTAAGAAATTACCAAAACCTATTGGATATGAGTTTCAAAAGATATATGAAGAGATGAAATATGGTTTGTCAGTTGATACTGTTTTTGATAGATTTTCTAAACGTGTTAATATTGAAGAAGCAGAGTATTTATCATCATCATTAACAATTTTAAATAGAACGGGTGGTAATATAGTAGCGGTTTTTGATTCAATTGAGAAAACATTATTCGATAAGAAAAAATTAAAAGAAGAATTAAAGAACTCAACGACTGTTTCCAAATTAGTGACGCGAATATTACTTGTGGTTCCAATCTTCTTTGTGTTAATTATATATTTATTAAATCCAGATTATTTTAGTCCATTCTTTGCTAGTCCATTAGGATATTTCTTGTTATTTGTAATTCTTGTTATGTTTATAATATACGCATACTTACTAGATAAGATAGTGAGGGTTGAGTACTAATGAATAAAGAAGAATTTGTAAGAAAACTATATAGTGAAAAATATATTAATAAGCAAATAGCAAAGATTAAATTATTAGGTACAGGTAATAAAATAGATGTTTATGATTTAATGATATCTAGATTGGGTAGTTCAGTTATATTGTTCTTTTTGGTGTTGTATTTATTTCATTATGGATATATATTAGCACCAATATTTACAATTATTTATTATTTTTTATTCAATATGATATCTTTAGATGGAAAATTAAGTAAGAGAACTATTAAATTAGAAAGTGAAGCTATGCATTTTTTTGAAGTGTTGACTTTGTCACTTGAAACTGGTAGAAATTTAGTTGAAGCAATCGAGGTAACTACTTCAAATGTATCAGGAATATTATCGAATGAATTTAGAGAAACGGTTAGAGAAGTTAGTTTTGGTAAAAGTTTAAATGAGGCACTTAATGATATGCAGGAGAGAATACCAAGTGATACGATTAATAACATTATCTTATCGTTAACAGAATCTAATTTATATGGTAATAGTATTATAGAGAATTTATATAATCAAATAGATTTCTTAAGGGAAAAAAGAAAAATGGAAGTAAAGGGTAGAATAAGTAAAGTGCCTGTACTTATTAGTGTTATATCAGTATTTTTCTTTGTTCCATTACTTTTATTGTTAATTTTAGGTCCAATTATATTAGATTATTTAGGATAAATATTGAAAAATAAGTATTTAATATGTTATAATTTGTTTGTTATAAGTGTTATTACTTATTTTTTTATTTAGGAGGTTTTGAAATGGAAGATTTAATTAAAGAAATAACATTGAAGTTAAAAAAAGTTGCTAGAGAGATAAATGTGGGGGTTAAAGAAGATGATAAAGTAAGGAAATTTAATATTTTAGATTATTATCTTTTAGTAGGCTCTGATATGCGAAAAAATGGATTAAAGCTATATAATTTTTACCGCAATGGTTTAATTAATACAAAAGAATATAACACAATTGATACTTTCTTAAATAAATATGCATATATCTATGGTACGAGAAATGAAGATGTTATTCTTAAAATTCATTTTCAGTTTAATGATAGAATAGTTACGGATGATGAAAAAAAATTTATATTAAATGATTTAAAGGAAAATGATATTCCTATTACAGATGTTATTTTTTCTTTGGCAGTTAGAAAATATGTTAAAGAAACTGCTAAAAAAGAAAAAATTAAGACTAAGAAATTAAAAAATAGGTAACATTAATGCTTTTAAAATGTAATGTTTTATGTTAAGATTATAAATGTAAGAGGTGAATAAAATGTCAGGACATAGTAAATGGTCAACAATTAAGAGAAAAAAGGGAGCAATAGATGCGGCTAGAAGTAAGGTGTTTCAAAAACTTGCTAAGGAACTTTATGTAGCTGCAAAATCAGGTGATAGTGATCCAGCTAATAATGCTGCTCTTAGAATGGTAGTAGAAAAAGCTAAAGCTGAAAATATGCCTAAAGCTAATATTGAATCGGCAATTGCCAAAGCTGCTAGTAAAGGAGCTTCTGAAGATTATGAATCAGTAAGATATGAGGGATATGGTCCTCAAGGTATAGCTATCATGATTGATTGTTTGACAGATAATAAAAATAGAACTGCTGGTTTTGTAAGAAGTACGTTATCTAAAAGAAATGGTAATTTAGGTACGGATGGTTCTGTTAGTTATATGTTTAAACGTAAAGGATTAATTGTTTTAGAAAATGCATATGATGAGGAAAAAGTAATGAATGATATTTTAGGACTTGATATTTTAGATATGGAAATTGAAGAAGATGAAATTACTATTTATACAGAACCTGATAAGTTTTTAATGATTAAAGATGAACTTGATAAACTTGGATATGACAAGTATTTAATGTCAGAAGTTACTTTTGTACCAGATAATTATATTAGTTTAGATGATGATGGCACAGAGAAAGTAATGACATTGATTGAAGCCCTTGAAGATATTGATGATGTACAAAATGTATATCATAATTTAGATATTTAGGAGTATTTATGGATAAAAGTTTAGAAGAATATAGAAAAGAAAGAGATTTAATTGTTGGGGAAATTGGTGAATTTAATGAGGATGATTTCGCTAAATCAGGAATTTCTTTAGAAGAATATACAAATCCTAATGCGGAGACAATTAAAAAATTGATTGAATATGTCAATCAAGAATATGATCAAGTATCAATTTATAGTGAATAAAGAACAATATTTTGTTCTTTTTTTGATAATTAAATAAGGTTTCTTTTCATATATTTAAATATGAGACTTAGACAATATAAAAAAAAGACAATTAGTAGTCATATATCAAGAGAAATAATTTTTATTATATTAGCTTTTATTATGGCATTATTAATTATCAATTTTTTTTCAAAGAAATTTAATGATACTATTATGCCAATTGCTGAAGCAAAGACTAGAAAATATGTTACTGAAATAATTAATAATTCAACAGATAATATTAAGTTTGATGATGATTTATT